>CAKTMK010000011.1 GCA_934574045.1 uncultured Oscillibacter sp.
GCGGAACGCATCCCCGCCTGCGGCGAGAATGCTTTTCCTTTCGGGCGCGGCCTCCTTTTCGCGGAAAGCTCCCGCTTTCCGCGATGGAGACGGGGACGCGGACGGGGATACGGGCAAGCTCCATATCCCCCGCGCGGCCCTTTGGGCCGCTCTCGAATGATTTTTCACCCATCGACTTGCGCGCGCCCAGCAGCGGCAGGAGGAGACACAATGGCCGAAGAATTGACCCATTTCAACGAACAGGGCCGCGCCCACATGGTGGACGTTGGCGACAAGCCCGTCACCCGGCGGGAAGCGCAGGCCGGCGGCGAGATCCTTGTCTCGCCGGAGGTTCTGCAAAAGATTCGGGACGGGAGCATGAAAAAGGGCGATGTGCTGGCGGTGGCGCAGGTGGCGGGCATCATGGCCGCCAAGCGAAGCTGGGAGCTGATCCCCATGTGCCATCCCCTGCCGCTGACCCGGGTGGACCTCTCGTTCCGTCTGGGGACCGACCGGGTGGAGATCCTGTCCACCGTGGCGTGCAGCGGCGTCACCGGCGTGGAGATGGAGGCGCTGACCGCCGTTTCCGTGGCGGCGCTGACCATTTACGATATGTGCAAGGCCGTCCAGAAGGACATGAAGATCCAGAACATCCGCCTGCTGCGCAAAAGCGGCGGCAAGAGCGGCGATTACATTGCGGAGGTGCCGAATGGCTGAAGTCACATCCGTCAACATCAGCGAGCGGAAGGGGACGCCCAAGCACCCCGTCCCGGAGATCCGGCTGAAGCTGCGCCACGGCATCGTGGGCGACGCCCACGCCGGGGACTGGCACCGGCAGATCAGCCTGCTGGCGGAGGAGAGCGTGGACACCATGCGCGCCGCCTGCCCCATCCCGCTGACCGACGGGATCTTCGCGGAGAACATCAACACCGTTGGCATCGACCTCAAGCGCCTCCCCGTGGGGACACGTCTGCGCATCGGCGAGACGGAGGTGGAGGTCACGCAGATCGGCAAGGAGTGCCACAGCGACTGCGCCATCAAGCAGGCCGTCGGCAAATGCGTGATGCCCACGGAGGGCATTTTCGCCGTGGTCGTCCGGGAGGGGACCGTCCGCGCCGGTGACGAGATCGAGATACTGGAGGGAGAGCCGTGAAGCTCATCAAAACGCAGGAGGCCGTGGGCCACATCCTCTGCCACGACCTGACCCAGATCATCCCCGGCGAGTTCAAGGGCGCCCGCTTCCGCAAGGGCCACGTGGTGACGGAGGAGGACGTTCCCGTGCTCCTGTCCATGGGCAAGGAGCACCTGTACGTATGGGAGATGCAGCTGGGTATGCTCCACGAGGACGACGCCGCGCTGCGGCTGTGCGGCCTTTCCATGGGGAAAAACATCCGCCGCAGCGAGGACATCCGGGAGGGCAAGATCGAGCTGTTTGCCCAGTGCGACGGATACTTCACGGTGGACGCGGAGCGGCTGTTCGCCGTCAACTCCGTGCCGGACGTGATGCTGGCCACCCGGAAGGGCGGCACGGCGGTGAAGTCCGGCGACAAGCTGGCCGGGATGCGGGTCATCCCGCTGGCGGTGCCGGAGTCCACGCTGGAGCAGGCCGAGACCGCCGCCGGACCGGAGCCGATCCTGAACGTCCTGCCCTACCGGCTGAAGTCCGCGGGCATCGTCACCACCGGCAGCGAGGTGAAAAGCGGCCTGATCGAGGACAAGTTCACCCCCGCGGTCAAGCGGAAGCTGGCCGCCTTCGGCATCGAGACCGCCGCGCAGATCTTCTCCGGCGACGGCGTGGAAAACGTGGCCGCCGCCATCGCCGAGGTGCGCGCCAAGGGCGTGGACCTCGTTCTCTGCACCGGCGGGATGAGCGTGGACCCGGACGACAACACCCCCGGCGGCATCCGGGCCGCGGGCGCGGAGATCGTGTCCTACGGCGCGCCCGTCCTCCCCGGCGCCATGTTCCTGCTGGGCTATTTTTCGGACGGCACGCCGGTCATGGGCCTGCCCGGGTGCGTCATGTTCGCCGGAGCCACCGTGTTCGACCTGATCCTCCCTGCCGTGGCGGCGGGCGTCCCCGTCTCCCGGCGGGACATCGTGGCGCTGGGAAACGGCGGCCTGTGCCTCGGCTGCAAGCCCTGCACCTATCCCCTCTGTCCGTTTGGAAAGTAACGCGTCTGCGCCGGGTGACCGGCGCGGCGTTTTCCCATTCGTTAACCTCGCTCGAGTATCACGCCATTTTTCCAGCGTATATTATAAAAATTTGCAAAAAAGAAAAGGAACCTGTATGATGAAGAAGTTGACTGCTCTTGCAATTGCGCTGGCGCTGACCTGCGTGCTGGACGGCTGCGGCGGCTCCGCCCCCGCGTCCTCCGCCCCCCCCGCGTCCTCCGCCCCCCCCGCGTCCTCCGGCACGGCCGCATCCTCCTCCGCCGCCCCGGCCAAAGCCGTGGAGCTGCACGTGTTCGCCGCCGCGTCCATGACCGAGACGATGGACCAGATCATCGAGAGCTACAAGACCGTCGCCCCCAACGTGACGATCCTGCCGACCTATGATTCCTCCGGCACGCTCAAGACCCAGATCCAGGAGGGCGCGGACTGCGACCTGTTCATCTCCGCCGCCCCCAAGCAGATGAACGCCCTGGACGGCTCCCTGAAGGACGACGCCGAGAAGAACCCCGACGGACTGGACATGATCGACACCAGCAGCCGCGTGGACCTGCTGGAGAACAAGGTGACGCTGGTGGTGCCCGAGGGCAACCCCAAGAGGATCGAGAGCTTTGACCAGCTGGCCGAGCTGCTCAAGTCCGGCGACGTGCTGCTGGCCATGGGCAACAGCGACGTGCCCGTGGGCCAGTACACCCTGAAGATCTTCAGCTATTACGGTCTGGAGGAAGCCGATCTGGCCGCCGCCGGCGTCCTGACTTACGGCTCCAACGTCAAGGAGGTCACCACGCAGGTGTCCGAGGGCGTTGTGGACTGCGGCGTGATCTACGCCACCGACGCGTACTCCGCCGGTCTGACCGTGGTGGCCAGCGCCACCGCCGATATGTGCGGTCAGGTCATCTACCCCGCCGCCGTGCTCTCCGGCTCCGCCCACCCCGCCGAGGCGCAGGCGTTTCTGGACTATCTGAAGAGCGCCGACGCGTCCGCCGCGTTTGAGACCGTGGGCTTCACGCCGCTGGCTGCCTGACCGCTTTTCCCGCAGCCGCAGAAAGGAGTGTTTCCCCATGGACTGGTTTCCCCTTTACAACTCGCTGCGCATCTCCGCCGTGTCCACCGCAGCCGTCTTTTTCCTCGGGCTGGCGGCGGCGTATTACATCGCCCGCCTGCCCCGGCTCGTCAAGGGCGTGCTGGACGTGGTGCTGACGCTGCCGCTGGTCCTGCCGCCCACGGTGGTTGGCTATCTCCTGCTGCGGCTGCTGGGGCCGAACCGGCCCATTGGAAGCTGGTTTCTCGCCCATTTCGGGACCAAGCTGGTCATGACGTGGTGGAGCGCCATCTTCACCGCCACGGTGGTGGCCTTTCCGCTGATGTACCGCACGGTCCGCGGCGCGTTCGAGAGCTTTGACGAAACGCTGGCGGACGCGGGACGGACGCTTGGCCTTTCCAATACTTACATTTTCTGGCGCATTCGGATGCCCTGCTGCCGGCAGGGCATCCTCGCCGGGACCGTTCTGGCCTTCGCCCGGGCGCTGGGCGAATACGGCGCAACGTCCATGATCGCGGGCTACACCCCCGGCCGCACCGCCACCGTCTCCACCACGGTCTATCAGCTCTGGCGCACGGGAGACGACGCGGGGGCGCTCCGCTGGGTGCTGGTGAATCTGGCCATCTCGGCGGTGGTCCTGCTGACGGTAAACCTGCTGGAGACCCGGCAGAAAGAGAGGAAACGCTGATGCTGTTGAGCGTCCCGCCGCCCGCAGGCGGCGCGGGGGGAGCCACATCTTTTGTGTCTGGTGGGGGGCATCACCGCCCCCCACCGGACACCGGGTCCGCGATAATGCCCATGCTGGCGTAGTAGTCGCAGACGTATTCGGTGCAGGCCTGCTCGTATTCATCGACAAGGCTTTGACGGTCCTCCCATCCGCCGCCGTGGTAGGTATGCCGCTCCGGGATGATGGTCCCGTGGGCTTCGGCGTGACAGCGCCAGCACAGGCAGATAAGGTTTGCCGGGTCATTCGTCCCGCCATGGGCGCGGCGGATGATGTGGTGCACCTGCAGGCCCTGCGGGCTGTCGCAGAGGGCGCAGCGGTATCCGTCGCGCTTGTAGATGGCCTTGCGTGTTTCCTTTGAAATGTTCGCACTAATCATTGCGGGTTCCTCCTTTTGAAAGATACCCGTCTCCACCCGCTGCCGGTCAAGGGCGCGGCCCGTCCGGCCCGTGGCCGGATGGCGGGCGGGCTGGCGCGAACGGGCGCAGGCGCACGGGCGCGGCAGGCCACCCGGCAGACCGACGCGGGGGCATCCCCGCGGCGGCGGGGCGCGCTTTGTCTCACCCTTGACGGCGGCGGTATCGTCCAAGTTCTTTCAAAAGGGGGCCGCAATGATGGGGCAATTCATTGGGGCGCAAGGCATCCAGCGCGGCGGGTCCGGACGCGTGACGTTGGCAGTGCGCGGGCCGTTGGCTCCGCTGGGCGGAAGAATGTGGGGGGAAATTCGGGGCGAAATGGCGCGGAAACGTGCAATTTCGGCCCGAATTTGGGGCATATATGGGGGCTTTTTGAGCCGGAATCACCCTCAATCGGGGGCTTTTGGGGCCGGTTTTACCTCCATTGTGGTTGGTTGCTCACAGGTTTCTTGTGATGGAACACACGTTCTACCAAGTTTCTTGTGTCCTCCGGTGGTTCCCTGCCCCCGTCAGGGGGCATATCCGGTTTTGTGCTGGAAACCCGGCAGAAAGAGAGGAAACGCTGATGCTGCGTGTGGACATCCGGAAAAAGCTGGGCGCGTTCGATCTGGAGGCGCAGTTTTCCGCGGACAGCGAGCCGCTGGCCCTGCTGGGCGCCTCCGGCAGCGGAAAATCCGTGACACTCAAATGCATCGCGGGCATTCTCCGCCCCGATGAGGGGCGCATCGAGCTGGACGGACAGGTTTTATTCGACAGCGCCGCCCGGGTGGACCTGCCGCCCCAGCGGCGGGGCGCAGGCTACCTCTTTCAGCAGTACGCCCTGTTCCCCAACATGACCGTGGCGCAGAATCTGGCCGCTGCGGCCCGCAAACTGCCGGGCCGGGACGCGCTGGTGGCGGAGAGCCTGCGCCGGTTCCGGCTGGAGGACGTGGCCGGGAAGCGGCCCGCCGCCATCTCCGGCGGACAGCAGCAGCGCACCGCGCTGGCCCGCATCCTGATCTCCCGGCCCCGGGTAATCCTGCTGGACGAGCCGTTCTCCGCGCTGGACAGCTACCTCAAGTATCAGCTGGAGCTGGAGCTGGCGGACGCGCTGAGCGCGTTTTCCGGCCCCATCCTGTGGGTCACCCACGACCGGGGCGAGGCCTGGCGCGCCTGCAAGCGGGTCTGCGTGATGGAACAGGGGCGCAGCCAGCCGGTGCAGACCATGGAATCCCTGTTCCGCGCGCCGGGGACCCGCTCCGCCGCCCGGCTCTCCGGCTGCAAGAATTTTGCCGCCGCCCAGCCGGGGGAGCAGTCCGTGTTCCTGCCCCAGTGGGGCGTCACGCTCAGCTGCCGCCGTCCTGTCCCGCCCCGGACCGCCGCCGTGGGGCTGCGGTCCCACCACCTCCACCTGGCCGCGCCGGGCGAGGAAAACGCCTTTTCCTGCGAGGTGGCGCGGGTGATCGACGATGTGTTCGCCTCCATCCTGCTGCTGCGCCCCGCGGGCGCGGAGCCGGATGCGCCGCTCCTGCGGATGGAGCTTGACAAGGCAGTCTGGGCGGCGCATGATGGAGAAACGGCCGTCATGGCCGCCATCCGGCCGGAGGACGTGCTCCTGCTGGAGGATCTGTGAGCAGCGCGCAGAAACTCCTTCGTATTTCTGCGTACAAATCCACAAAACTGATTTGAGGTGTGTGCAATGGAGTGGAAAGCCGCCGTTTTGACCGTCAGCGACCGCAGCGCCCGGGGCGAACGCCCCGACGAGGGCGGGCCGCTGGTCCGCGCCCTGCTGGAGCAGGCGGGGTACTCGGTCGTAAAGACCGCCGTCGTCCCCGACGAGCAGGACGAGATCGCGGACGTTCTGCGCCGCTGGGCGGACGAAGGGAGCGTGCAGCTCCTGCTGACCACCGGCGGTACCGGCTTCTCCCCCCGGGACGTAACGCCGGAAGCCACTCTCTCCGTCTGCACCCGGCTGACCCCCGGCATCCCGGAGGCCATGCGGGCCGCGTCCATGGCGGTGACGAACCGGGCCATGCTCTCCCGCGCCGCGGCGGGCATCCGGGGCCGGACCTTGATCGTGAACCTGCCGGGAAGCCCTAAGGCCGCGCAGGAAAATCTGGAGGCCGTCCTCCCCGCGCTGAGTCACGGACTGGAGATGCTCTGCGGCGGGCCGGCGGACTGCGCCGCCCTACGGAACTGAGCCGCTTCTCCCGCCCTGAAGCCGAAAACGTCCCCTGACGCGATCCGCGTCGGGGGACGTTCGTTTTGTTTTCAGAAGCGCCGGCCCAGCCGATGGGCCGCAGGCGCGCCGTCAGACCGGGTCGTGGGGCGAGCGGAGCGCCGTTCGGCTGCACAGCTCCCGCACCTTGGCCTGTATGCTCTTCATGTCCTCAAACGCCTCCGGCCGCTTCGACGGGTCACGCAGCAGCGCGGAGGGGTGAAAGGTGGCCGTCATCTGTACTCCGTCCCGCACGAACCACTGGCCGTGCTCCACGGTGATTCGGAAATCTTCCCGGATCAGCTCCTTGGCGGCAATGCGGCCCAGACACACCAGAATTTTCGGCCGCAGCAGGGCCATCTGCCGGTCCAGCCAGCCGCGGCAGGCCGCTATCTCCACGTTCAGCGGGTCCCGGTTCCGGGGCGGGCGGCACTTCACCGTGTTGGCAATGTAGACCGCCGAGCGGTCCAGCCCGATCATCTCCAGCATATCGTCCAGCAGACGGCCCGCGTTCCCCACAAAGGGAACGCCCTGCTCGTCCTCGTTCTGGCCCGGTCCCTCGCCCACGAACAGCACCTCCGCCGTCTCGCTCCCGTCGCCGAACACCACGTTGGTCCGCGTCTGGGCAAGACTGCACCCATAGCATTGCAGGCACTCGCTGCGCAGCGTCTCCCACTCGTTCATTCCGTCTCTCCCCCACCGATGATTTTCGTTTCCCGCCGCATGATTTTCCCGCCGCCGGACAAACTGGAAGAAAAGGCGGGAGGGACATTCTCTTGGCGTATTGGTTCTGGATCTTTTCCTTTTACAGCTGGGCCGGGTGCCTTCTGGAACGGGCTTACGCCCACCGGACCTCCGGCGAGGCCCACCCCGTCCGCCGGTGCATGCTGCTTCTGCCGCTGTGCCCGGTGTACGGTCTGAGCATGACGGCGCTGCTGACGCTGCCGCCGTCCATGCGGCAGGGGCTGTGGCTCCCGGTGGCGGGCGCGGCCGCCGCCACGTTCATGGAGTATTTTTACCACCTGCTCTGCCAGCGCCTTTTCGGCGTGCGCTTCTGGGACTATTCCGGCGTCCCCGGCAACGTGGAGGGGCGGGTCTGCGTCCCCTTCTCTCTGGCGTGGGGCGGGCTGTCCGCGCTGGCGGTGTGGATCATCCAGCCGCCGCTGGAGACGCTCATTGCCCGCGTTCCACCGGCCCTGACGCTGACGGCCCTGCTGATTTTCACCGCCGACGCGGTGTGCTCCGCCCGGCTCCTCGCCGTGACCCACAGCGTGTCCGCTCTGCGGGGCGGGGTGTGACGCTCACGCCCCGCCGGGGAGCCGCTTTTCCAGCCACGCGGCCAGATCCTCCATCACCGCCTGGCGGCACGCGTCATTGAGGATCTCATGCCGCGCGCCGGGATAGAGCTTGCGGCTCACGTCCCGGACGCCCGCCCGCTGAAAGCTGCGGTACGCCCGCTCCACGCCCTTGCCCCGCTCCCCCACCGGATCCTCCGACCCGGAGAGGAACAGGACGGGCGTGTTTTTGTTCATCTTCTCCACGTTTTTCTGCCGCGTGATAAAGGCGATGCCGTCCGCCATCTCCCGCAGCAGCCCCGCGCTGGGCGTCTCGCCGCACAGCGGGTCGGCGTTGTAGGCGTCCACCGCCGCCGGGTCGGACGCCACCCAGTCGAAATCCGTCCGCGTCGGGGCGAAGGGCCGGTTGTACGCGCCGAAGAGCCGCCCCGCCAGCGCGGGGCTGGGGCTTCGCTCCCCGTGCCGCCGGATCTCCGCCGCCACTGCGGCGCGGCCCGCCGCGATCAGCGCCGGGGCGGGCTGGCCCGTCCCCATCAAAACCGCGCCGTCCACCGTTCCGGGAAAGCGGATGAGGTACGTCCGCGCCAGAAACGAACCCATGGAGTGGCCCAGCAGGAACCACGGCAGGCCCGGAAAGCGCGCGCCCTCCTCCCGCCGCAGGGCGTAAAGATCGTCCGCCGCCGTGTTCCAGCTCCCCGCCGGCCCGAAATAGAGCCGGGGCGCGCCCGGCGCGGCGGACGCGCCGTGGCCAAGATGGTCGTTCCCCACCACGGCGAAGCCCCGCCCGGTGAGAAACTCCGCCAGCGGCTCATAGCGCAGGATGTGCTCCGCCAGCCCGTGGGAGATCTGCAATACCGCCCGGGGCGGCTCCTCCGGCAGCCAGCGGACGGCGTGCAGCTGGGTCTTTTTGTCGCAGGATGGAAGCGTAAATTCCTCTTTCACCATAGCGGTCCTGCCTCCTGTGTGTTATACTTTTCATTAAGATGCCCCGTTTTCAGACATGATAACACACCGCCGCAAAAATTTCCACAGGAGGTTTTCGTTATGGAGCCTATCGTCGCCGCATTGGATCAGGGTACCACCAGCTCCCGCGCGATCCTGTTCAACCGGGCAGGAGAGATCGTCTCCCGCGCCCAGCACCCCTTCCGCCAGATCTATCCCCAGCCCGGCTGGGTGGAGCACGACCCGCTGGACATCTGGCAGACGGAAAAGCGGGCGCTGGCCGAGGCGGTGGACGCCGCCCACATCGACCCCAAGGCCATCCGGGCCGTGGGCGTGACCAACCAGCGGGAGACCGTGATCCTCTGGGACCGGCGCACCGGCCAGCCGGTGAGCAACGCCATCGTGTGGCAGTGCCGCCGGACGGCGGGCATCTGCGACGAGCTGAAGGCGCAGGGCCTTGCCGGGACCGTGGCGGAAAAGACCGGCCTGCTGATCGACGCGTACTTCTCCGGCACAAAGCTCCGCTGGCTGCTGGACAACGTTCCCGGCGCCCGGGCGCGGGCGGAGCGGGGCGAGCTGCTGTGCGGCACGGTGGACAGCTGGCTCATCTGGAACCTGACCGGCGGCGCGGTCCACGTAACGGACGTTTCCAACGCCTCGCGCACCATGCTCTTCAACATCCACACGCTGGACTGGGACCCGGAGCTGTGCCGGGCGCTGAACGTGCCCATGCAGCTCCTACCCCGCCCGGTGGGGAACTCGGAGCAGTACGGCGTCATCGCGCCCAACATCCCGGGGCTGGAGGATCTGGCGGGCATCCCCATCTGCGGCAGCGCGGGCGACCAGCCGGCGGCGCTGTTCGGGCAGGGGTGCTTCCGGCCTGGGCAGGCGAAGAATACTTACGGCACCGGCTGCTTCACCCTGATGAATCTGGGGAACGCGCCGGTCCGGTCCAAGGCAGGGCTGGTCTCCAGCGTGGCGTGGCGCGTTGGGGCCGAAACGGTGTACGCGCTGGAGGGCAGCGTGTTCAACGCGGGCAGCGCCATCCAGTGGCTGCGGGATGAGCTGGGGCTGATCGGCAGCGCGCCGGAGTGCGACCGGCTGGCCCAGAGCGTGCCGGACAGCGGCGGCGTGCTGCTGGTCCCGGCGTTCACAGGGCTGGGCGCGCCCTATTGGGATATGTACGCCCGGGGAACGGTGGTGGGCCTGACCCGGGGCACGGGCCGGGCGCACCTGTGCCGGGCGGTGCTGGACTCCATCGCGTTTCAGGTGGCCGAGCTGGCGGCGGCCATGTCCGCCGACGCAGGACGTCCGCTGGAGGCATTGCGGGTGGACGGCGGCGCCTCCGTCAGCGACATCCTCATGCAGATCCAGGCGGATGTGCTGCGTCTGCCGGTGGACCGGCCCGCGCAGGTGGAGATCACCGCCTTCGGCGCGGCGGCGCTGGCGGGTCTTGCGGCGGGGGTGTGGTCCGGGCAGGATGAGCTGTCCGCCCTGCGGCGCAGCCAGCATGTGTTCCTCCCCCAGCGGGACGAGGATGCCTGCCGCGCGGACCTGCGCCAGTGGCGGCGGGCCGTGGACCGGGCGCGGAGCTGGGTGGAGCCGGAGGGCTGAAGCGCCCGCTCCGGCCGCTTTTGAACAAACCGCATCGGGTTTGAAAACGAACTGTGAACTTTTGGAAAAACGGTTGCGTTTTGAAAACGGGCGGGTTATACTAAGGCCAACAGAAGCCGCCGGGGGCGGCGCACAGAGATACGGCGCGCAGGCGCAGGAGATGAAAGGGGATTTTACTATGGCACTGGAATTTTTGAATGATCTGGGCGAAAAGGCGCAGGCCGTCGCCTCCGTCGCCGCCGACAAGGCCAAGGACGCCGTCGAGCTGGCGAAAATCAATATGGCCATCGCCGGTGAGCAGCGGGAGATGGATAAGAATTATCGCACCATCGGCGAGTGGTACGTCAGCGAGTACAGCGGAGAGGTCCCGGCCGCGGTAAAGGATCTGGTGGACACGGTGCTGGCCTCCAAGGCCAAGATCGCCGAGCTGGAAGCCAGCAAGCCCGTCCGCGAGGAGCCTGCCGAGAAGGTGCAGACCGCCGAAAAGACCTGCCCCATCTGCGGCGCGGTGTCCGACAGCAAGTTCTGCCCCCACTGCGGCGCGCCCATGGGCGAGTAAGCAGAAAACGATCCGCGCGGCGCGGCCCTATGGGCCGCGCCGCGCTTCGCGTTTCTCCCCTCTGCGGACGTCCCGTCAGCGCCGTGCTCCGGTTGGGGCGGAAAACAGGCAGAACAGGCCGCAGGGCGGACGGGAGCCGCACTCCCGCCCGCCCTTTCTCCGGTCTTGCAGAAACCTCTCGAACGAGTCCGCCGCAGTCTGAAGCGCCGTCAGGAATCGGTCCACGTGATAGCCGTCCGTGGCCGCGTGGTGGCAGGTCAGCGACAGGGGCATCCACGTTTTCCCGTCCCGCTCATAGAGCTTTCCCGCCTCCACGGAGGGGAAATAGTACGCCTTGCTCTCGCAGGAGTGGGCCGCGAAGTGACGGAACGAGACCCACGGCAGGCACGACACCGTATAGGCGTTGGGCGGCGGGAGCTGCCCCTCCTTTGCCAGAACGCCGTGATGACCGCCCCAGCGGGCCTTGTCGGCCAGATACGCTGCGTGGAACGCGGGGAATGAATCGTCGTACTCCGTCCACATCAGGGAAAAGGTCTTGTCGTCGTCGTGGAACGCGGCGTATAGCGGCGTGAGAACGTTGTAATACCCCAGCACGCCGTCCGTCTCCGCCGCCTTGAACTTCTGCTGCTCGCCCAGCGTCCTTGTCACCAGCCACAAATACGCTGGGAAAAAGCGGTATCCCGCCGCCTTCAGAACGGCCCGCAGGCGCGGATCGCGCCCAAATTTCATTTCAAGCATACGGCTCCGTCCGCCCGTTTGCAGCCGACGCTCCGTAGAGTGCGCGCATCCCCCCGCCCGGAAGCGCTTTCCGGGCGGGGGGATGCTTTGTGCGTATTCGTCTTATTCCGGCTGCATGGCCTCGCGCAGCGCGTCGGTCACAGCGCCCTCGAACAGCTCCGTCGCGTGGGCGTGGAGCGTCTCCAGACCGGCGGCGGAGAGATTGCACGCCACCTGACCGCCCATGGACAGGTCCATGTCCAAAATGAATTTCACCTCCGGGTCCTGCGGCGTGTTGGGACGGCTGCGCAGACGGCCCGGGCCGGCGTGGATCTTGGCGGCGCAGCTGGAATCCAGCTTGCACTGGAAGTCCACCGCGCTGTTGAGCACGTTCTCCGGCCGCACGTCCGGCTCGCCCAGCGCGCCCAGATACGCCGGGGCGATCAGCTCCGGCCACGGACGGCCCGCCAGCCCCAGCTTTTCGCGGGAGATGATGTTCACATACCGCAGGCCCACCCGCTCAAAATACGCGGGCTTGTAGATCCGGATGAACTCCGCCAGCGGCTTGTCCAGCTCGGCGGCGAACTCCTCCCACCCGGTATAGCGCAGGGTGGACAGGGCGATGAAGTTCTGGGTCAGGTTGAGCTTCCAGAGGTTGTCGGTAGAGATGAAGCGGTAATTTGTCACCGGCTTCTGCTGGCGGAGCTGGGGGTTCGGCCCGCCAAGGCCCGTAATCTGCGGGGGCGCGGCCTCCTCCGTGCGGGCGAACTGGGGGAAGTCCTCCCGGATGGCCTCCTGAAACTCCGCGGGGGCGTTGTCGTTGATGGTCAGGATCGCGGGGAAGCGAAGCTGGCAGATCACCTCATGGGCGGGGGCGTTGGCATAAGCCGTTCTGGGGTGTTTGGAAAACAGCATGGCACAAAGGCTCCTTTTTCACGATATTGCCTTTATCATAGCCCACCGGCGTGAAAAAGTCAATCAAAGGTAAAACCGATGGCAGCCGATGGTGGTGTAATACGTCCGGTTGGCATTGATCCACGTTCCCGGCGAGAGGGCCGGCGCGTAAAAGTACATGCACGCGCCCACCGGCTCCGCGCCGGAGAGGGCCAGCTTCGCCGCCTGCACGGAGGAGTCCGCCGGGTCCAGATAGACCGTTCCGTTGCTCACCGGCTCGAACTGCACACCGTCGTGCAGGTCGAACACCACCCCCCGCACCGTGTCGGGAAACTCGTCGGACGCCACCCGGTTAAGCACCACGTTTCCGACGGCCACCTGTCCCTCCAGCGGCTCGCCCTGGCTCTCGGCGCTGATGATCCGGGAGAGCCAGTACAGCTCCTCCGCGTCGTACTCCGCCTCCGGCGAGGTCACCGCCGCGCCGCCCAGCGTGCCGTCCCACGCCACGCCCGCGCCGCACAGGTTGGCGGTGAGCCGCAGGGGAACGTAGGTCCGCCCGCCGCGCACCGTCACCCGGCCCGCGTACGGAATGCCGTTCACCGTGATGGAATCCGCCGCCGGGTCCGCCGTCAGCCGCATGGCGCCGGAGGAGGCCGCAGCCTGACGCTTCGCGCTGTCCCAGTGCAGCTCCCAGCCGCCGAAGGCGTCCAGCAGCGCCCGCAGCGGAACGTAGGTCACGCCGTTTTCCAGATAGTTCACCGTCTCCAGCTCCGCGCCGTCCACCTGAACCGGGACCGTCCGCTCCGCGGCGGCGGCAGGGACGGCCGCAGACGCGGCCAGCGCCGCCGTCAGCAGGGCCGCCGCGAGTGTTCGTTTCATCATGTCGTCCTTTCTTTCCGTCCGGCCCCGGCGCACCGGGGCCTGCTTTTCTGTTCGTAAGGGGTCCCCCCAACAGGATACCGGAACCGGCGGCGCGCCGCAAGGCGCAAAAGCTGGAAGCGCAGGGGCTTTCTGCCGCGCAGGGCGCGGCCCTCCCCGCCGCGGGAGCGCAGACAGGTGCAGAACGTCCTATCCGCCGCGCAATTACAGGCCGGCGCGGGACGGCCATTTCTCCCCCCGCCCAGAGCGGCCAAAAAGCAAACGTGGAACGGCCTTTCCCCGTCGGCTCACGACAGGCGCGGGATCCCCGGCTCCCGTCAAGTACCCCCGCAAACAGACACGGGACGCCCCCCCGTGGTCAGACGGAGGACAGGCACGGGGCCGGTCAAAGCCCCAGCAGGTGACCCTTGCCGCAAAACCCCCCCGCCACGCAGCCCGCGGCGGGCGCGATGGCCGCCCCTCTCCCGCCCGCCTGCCCCGGCAGACGCAAAGCGGCCAACCGCCTCCCGGACCGCTCACAGATGGCCGCAAAACAGTTCCGTCCCTGCCGGTCAGCCGCGGCGGATATGAACGGCCCGCGAACAGACGCAGAACATCCCACATGGACAGGCAGGCGCAGGCAGGCAAAGAGCCGCCGCTCCCGCAGGAGCGGCGGCTCTTGACCGCAGTATTCAGCTCACGGAGCGCGTCCGCCGGGGCGCCGGGCCCGTCCGGAGCGCGTTCAGCTCAGGAGGTTCATCAGCTCCCGGACGAAAAACACCGCCAGCACAATCAGGATCACCGGCTTGACGGATCTTGCGCCCTTGGCGGAGAACATTTTGGTCCCGGCGTAATTCCCGGCGATGCTGAAAAGCCCCGCCGTCACCCCCAGCGGCAGCAGCGCCGCGCCGTGGATCAGGTAGACCGTCAGCGCCGCCGCGTTGGTGGCGAGGTTGATGGCCTTGCTCACGCCGTTGGCCCGGCGCAGATCCATGTGGGCCGCGCCGGTGAGGATCAGCAGCAGGAACGTCCCCGTCCCCGGGCCGTAAAACCCATCGTACACGCCGATGCCCAGAGACGCCGCCATGATGACCAGCGCGGTCCTGCGCGGAGGGTACGGCTCCTGGGGCTGCGTCTCCTGCAGCGCCTTGCCCCGCAGGACGTACACCGCCGTCAGCGGCAGGATCACCAGCATCACCACGCGGAACACCCGGTCGTCCAGCATCAGCGCCAGCCGCGCCCCCAGCGTGGACCCGGCCAGCGCAAAGACCACTCCCGCCGCGGCCTCCCGCCACGGGATAAAGCCGCTGCGGGCGTAGCGGAGCGTGGCAATGGACGTTCCCATGCAGGAGGAGACCTTGTTGGTGGCGATGGCGGTATGCACCGGCAGCCCAGCGATCAGATAGGCGGGCAGAGAGATCAGTCCGCCGCCGCCGGCGATGGCATCCACAAATCCCGCCAGAAACACCAGCGGACAGACGATAGCGAAGGAGAGCAGGGTCATTTCGCCTCTCCCTCCCGGCGGCACAGCTTCGTCCCCGCGATGCACAGCGCGAACACGAACCAGAAAATGCTCATCACCCGGGGGTAGTTCCACGGATAGTCCGCCAACCCCGCCACCATGATGCCGCACAGGGCCGACGCGGCGGCGCAGGTCAGCGTCCGGGCGGCGGAGTCGCCGCAGTGGCGCACGGCCCGGGCCGCGTTCTTGATGTTCAGCAGCATGGCCCCCACAAAGGAGACGATCCCCAGCGCGCCCGCCTCGATCCAGACCTCCAGATAGATGTTGTGGGCGTGGACGAAGGGGGCCCGGGCGTGATAGAGGTTGTTGTCCTTGATGAACTTCTGCACGGCGGCGGTCCCCAGCCCCGCGCCGGTGACGGGAGACTGGCCGATCACGGCCAGCGCCGCCTCATAAAGAGGGATGCGGCCGGAGGTGGAGGTATCGTTGGTATTGGTGATAGTCAGGATGCGGTTGAGGATGCTCTGAGGCAGCAGCGGGACCGCCAGCAGGCACCCCGCCAGAAACAGCGGGATGAGCCGCGGCCGCCAGAGGAACACCGCCACGGCCATGGCGCAGGCGATACCCACCCAGCTTGCGCGAGAGTAGGTCATGCCCAGCGCCGCCGTCCCCACGGCGAAGGTGAACGCCGCGGCCAGCCGCAGCAGCGGCCGCTTCGTGCACAAGAACAGGCCCAAAACCACCGGCAGCAGCAGGATCAGTACCTGCGCAAAGGTGTTGGGATTGTCGAAAAACGACTCCACCCGGCCCGGCATCCCGGCGTTCACGTCCAGATCCACGTAAGATGCGTTGACCTCCACGCCCTGTATGCGCTGATACACCGCGTACAGCGACGAAATGAGCACCGCCGCGCTCCCGCCCGCCGCAAGACGCTTGAGATCCGACGCCGTGCGCACGGCGCTGACCGTGACCAGCACGCACAGCAGGCACACGGTATGATACATCAGGAACCGGGCGGACAGGGACGGATAGGCGGACAGGACCACGCCCAGCACCGCCGCCGCAAACATCCCCACGGCGTACGGCCCCACGGCCGCCACATCCAGCCGGAACGTCTCGTACCGGCGCATGGACCCGGCGTAAAACAGCATCAGCAGCGCGCCGAAGCCCAGCAGGCTGTACGCGTTGTTCCACCGCTCAAAGGGGATGCTCCACAGCAGCACGATGAGCCACGACTCGGCGATGGCCGTCTCGTCCCCCATGGAAAAGGCGAGATTTGCAAAATAGCTCTCGTCAAAGGGGCGCTTGAGCGCCCGGTAGAGCCGGTGGAGCAGCGCGCCAGGCAGGTTCGCCAGCCCGTTCAGGACCCGGCAGGTGCGGCTCCCGGCCCACGCGCGGGCCGCGGCCCCCTCCCGGCACAGCACGCCGAGGACCCGCGAGCCGTCGATCTGGGCGCTGCACCAGCGGCCCGCCGCAGCCAGCAGCCGGTGGAGCGCGCTCTCTTCATAGACGGCGCACAGCGCCGTCCACAGTGTGAACAGGAAGCTTTCTTGAAAGGAAAACATAGGCTCTCTCCGTCTTTCAGATCCGGTTTTTCAGGCGGTACATCTGGGTCAGGGTGAAGAAGTGGCGTCCCTTCACCAGCCGCGCCACCATCTGCTTGTTGGGGGTCATGCCCTCCGGCGTCAGCGTCTGGATGGCGCGGGCCATCTCGGGCCGGGCGCAGATCTCCTGCACCGTTTTCTGCTTCTGGCGGACCGTTTTCGCATTCCCCCGGGCGTACTCGTTGCCGATGGCGATCAGCAGGCCCGCCCAGTTGGAATTCTCCCGCCACTGGGGGCGCAGACCGTCCAGCGCGTACTTTTTCGCCAGCGCCTCCTTGCGCTCCATGAAGCGGCTGAACACCCGCATGAAGCTGGGCATATACTTGTGGGTCGCGGAGGCGGGGTTGTTGAAGTAGCGGTAGAGAGGGCGGTCCGTCACGGCCAGCTTCTGCGCGTGGCAGAAATACTCCAGCAGGAACAGCTCGTCCTCCAGATACGCGCCCTCAAAGGTGATGTGGGCGCGGCGCAGGAGCTGGCGGGAAAAAAGGAAGCGCCAGATGAAGCCGTTGAACACCGGCTGGGTCAGCCGGTCCCCCAGCAGGGGGCCGACGATCCGCTCCCGGATGCCCGCCGCGTCGTACATCCCGGCGGGCAGGGCAAGCTCCGGCCGCTCCGTCCCGTCGGCCCAGAAGTTCAGATGGGCGCAGGCGGCGGTGTCCGCCCCCGCCTCCCGGCACAGGCCGTACATGGTCTGCAAGAACTCCGGCTCATATCGGTCATCCGCGTCCAGAAAGGCGATCCAGCTCCCCTTGGCCTCCTCCAGCGCCAGATTCCGCGCGGCGCTCACGCCGCCGTTCTTCTTCCGGTGAAACACCCGGACGCGGTCGTCCTCCGCGGCGAAGCGGTCGCACAGGGCGGGCGAGCCGTCGGTGCAGCCGTCGTCCACCAGCAGAAGCTCCCAGTCGGAAAACGTCTGGTTCTTCACGCTTTCCACACATTTTTCGACAAACTTTTCCGCCTGATAGACAGGCACGATCACCGAGATCTCCGGCATATCACCACTCCTTATACAGATACGCTCACTATATCCTATTTTCCGCCGCCGGTCAACCGGCCGTTCCGTCCAGCAGAAGCGCCGCCAGCTCCGTCATACTCCCGGCCAGCAGGTCCGCCCCGGCGCGGGTCAGCTCCTCCCGGCCCCGGAACCCCCACTCCGCGCCGCACACGGCAAGGCCCGCGTTGTGTCCGGTGAGCACGTCCACATCGCTGTCGCCCACATAGACCGCGTTCTCCGCCGTCACGTCCAGCTCCCGCAGCACGGCGCGGAGCGACGTGGGGTCCGGCTTGGCGGGCACGCCGTCCACCTTTCCCCGGACCACATCGAATACGTCCCCGAAATAGCGGGAAACCAGCGGACGGCACAGCGCGTCCGCCTTGTTGGACAGGACCGCCGTTTTCATCCCCGCCGCCCGCAGTACCGCCAGCGCCCGGGCCGTACCGGGATAGGGGGCGGTGCGGTCGGCCTTGTGGGCGCCGTAATACGCCGTGAACTCCGCCAGCGCCGCGTCCAGCGTCTCCGGCGTGCGCAGCACCTCCGGCGTGAAGCGCTCCACCAGCTTTGCGATGCCGTTTCCCACCATATGCCCGACCTGATCCTCCGTGAATACCGGCCAGCCGTTCCGCCCGCACACGTAGTTGCAGGCGTCCGTCAGGTCGCCCAGTGTGTTGAGCAGCGTGCCGTCCAGATCAAAAACCGCCGCCTGAAATCTCATGTTACCGTCCGTCCTTTCTGTCCTCCGCGTCCAATCCCGCCGCCCGCAGCAGCGGCGCGCGGAAAAAGTGGTTGAACGCCGCGATGGTCCGCCCGATCAGCACCGCGCAGCACAGCGTCCCCACCTGCACGCCCACCACCCGGTGGACCGTCAGCACACCGATGGAGCACGTCAGCACCACTGCCAGCGCGTCCAGCACGTTCTTGCCGAAGCCAAAGCTCTTTCCCATGGCCTTTCCGATCACATCCGCCAGCGCATCCGCAGGGTTGGGAACCAGCGCCATATCCACGATCATGGCCCCGCCCACGCCGGTGAGCAAAATCGCCAGCGCCAGCAGCGCATACTGCTCCAGCGCGGTCCGGGGCGCGAAGGGCAGCGCCGCGCTGAACCAGCCGATCAACACGCTGGACACCAGCGCCATGGGGATCTGGAGCGCCAGCAGCGCGGGGCGGCAGAACCGCCGCCCGATCAGGAACTGGAGCGCGACGCACACGCAGTAATAGCCGAATGTCACCGTCCCCAGCGGCAGCTCCCAGATGACGGATATGCTGTACGGCACGGAGACGACGGCGGAAACGCCCAGTCCCGTGAACGTATTCGCGGCGACGCCCAGCGCAAGGACCACGATCCCCAGAAGATAGATCCCCGCCCGCATACAGGCTTCTTTTTTCATTGGCTTCCCTCTTTATAACAGGCTCTTCCCGCGGCCTCCCGCTTTTTTGATACAGGCATCTTACCACAGTTCCGCATCCGGGGCAAGGCAAAAGCCGCCCCGGAGACGGCTTCTCCGTCTCCGGGGCACTTCTGAATGCGTCTTTCCGAGTCCGGCTCAGCCCTGCACGGCGGCCTTGAGCGCGTCCACCCGGTCGGCGGCCTCCCACTTCACGCCCAGATCCTCCCGGCCCATGTGGCCGTAAGCCGCCAGCTTGCGGTAGATGGGGCGGCGCAGGTCCAGATCGCGGATGATGGCGGTGGGCCGCAGGTCAAAGACCTTGCGCACGGCGGCCTCCAGCTTCCCGTCGTCCACCGTGCCGGTGCCGAAGGTCTCCACCAGAATGCTCACGGGCTGGGCCACGCCGATGGCGTAGGCCAGCTCCACCTGGCAGCGCCGGGCAAGGCCCGCCGCCACGATGTTCTTGGCCACGTACCGCGCGGCGTAGGCCGCGGAGCGGTCCACCTTGGTGGGGTCCTTGCCGGAGAAGCAGCCGCCGCCGTGGGGAGCGCTGCCGCCGTAGGTATCCACGATGATCTTGCGGCCGGTCAGGCCCGCGTCCGCCGCGGGGCCGCCCTTGACGAAGCGGCCGGTGGGATTGACGTAATACTTCGTGTTCTCGTCCAGCATCCCGGCGGGGATCACGGCCTTGATAACGTGCTCGATCATGTCGGCGCGGATGGCGTCCAGCGTCACGTCCGGGTCGTGCTGGGTGGAGACGACCACGGTGTCCACCCGCACGGGGCGGTCGTTCTCGTCGTACTCCACGGTGACCTGGCTCTTTCCGTCGGGCCGCAGATAGGTCAGCAGCCCACTCTTGCGCACCTCGGTGAGCCGCTTGGCCAGCTTCTGGGCCAGAGACAGGGGCAGAGGCATCAGCTCCGGCGTCTCGTCGCAGGCGTATCCGAACATCATGCCCTGATCGCCGGCGCCGTTGCTCAGCTCCGCGTCCGTCCCCTCCTTGTTCTCCAGAGACTTGTCCACGCCCATGGCGATGTCGGCGGACTGCTCGTCGATGGATGTAATGACGGCGCAGGTGTCGCAGTCAAAGCCGTACTTGCCCCGGTCGTAGCCGATCTCCCGCACCACCTCGCGGGCGATCCGGGGAATGTCCACATAGCAGCTGGTGGTGATCTCGCCCATCACGTGGATCAGACCGGTGCAGGCCGTGGTCTCGCAGGCCACGCGGCCCTGCGGGTCCTTTTCCAAAATCGCGTCCAGCACCGCGTCGGAGATCTGGTCGCAGATCTTGTCGGGGTGGCCTTCGGTCACGGATTCAGAGGTGAAAAGATAGTGTCTTGCCATGTCGTTCGTCCTTTCTTTTGTCCGGCCGCCGCGGCGCGGCGGCATTTTTGAGCGCAAAAAACGCGCACTCCCCGGCAGGGAACGTGCGCAAAAAGCTGTTTTGCTCCTCATCTGCCGGATTCCGTCGGATTTGGCACCTTGTCATGGACAGGTTGCCGTGGTTTCATCGGGCCGTTCCCTCCGCCACTCTTGATAAGGGATATGATATTGTGCAACTATCATATAGAATCTTTCCCCGCTTGTCAATACGTAAACCCGAAAAAAGCGGCGGTTTTCCGGCGGAACGGGCGGAATCCGGGAAATTCAAAAATTATACATGACTTTTTGCCGCCAGGCGGGTATAATGAAAGCTGTCATCATTTCCTGTCTGGAGGTCTTGCCCTTGAAAAAGCTCTGCGACGCCGTGGACCGCTTCTGCCTGAACCATCCCCGCTTCGGCATCCCGAACCTAATGCGGTTCGTGGTCTTTATCACCGCCGCCGTGTTCCTGCTGGATTCGTTCTCCGGCGGCGCGGCCTCGTATATGCTGAACTTTGACTGGGCGCTGATCCTCCGGGGCGAGCTGTGGCGGCTGGCGACGTGGCTGTTCATCCCGGAATACGACCGGGTGATCTGGATGGTCGTGGGGATGTTTTTCTACTACTTCATCGGCTCGTCCATCGAGTCGGCGTGGGGCACGGCGAAATTCACCCTGTTTTACCTCACCGGCGCGGTGCTCACGGTGCTCTTCGGCTGTCTTGCGGGGCTGTGGACCGGCTATCCCCTCGTCACCAACATCTATCTCAACAATGTGCTCTTCCTCGCCTTCGCCACGCTGTATCCCGACGCGCTGATCCGGGTCTACTTCGTCCTGCCGGTGAAGGCCAAATGGCTGGCTCTGTTTTACGTGTTCCTGACGTTCTACGACCTCATCCGCATGAACACTGCCGCCGCGATGATTATGCTGCCCATGACGCTGCCCCTGCTGGCGGCGGTGTGGCTGGCCTATGCGGTCTTTTTCTGGGACCGCATCCGGGACATTCTGGCGGACATCGGCTTTCTCACCCGGCACCAGCGCTCTCCCCGGACCATCCAGTTTAAGGAGGCCGCGAAAAAGCAGGCGGAAAAGGCCCGCCGGCAGGGCTACCGCCACAAGTGCGAGGTCTGCGGCCGGACGGACGCCGACCATCCGGAGCTTTCGTTCCGGTACTGCTCCCGCTGCGCGGGGTATCACTGCTTCTGCGAGGACCACATTTTCAATCACGAGCATTTCACCTCCTGAGCGCGCCGCGCTTCGGAGCAGAGGGCCGCGGAGCGATCCGCGGTCCCTTTTCTGCCGCCTGAGCGGCTGGATTTTGTGCGTTCCGCCGAAAATCGCCCCCGCGCCGCCGTCATTCTGCCAAAGTGCGAAAAATGCGCGCGTCCAGCTTTTTTGCGTGGCGAAAGCGCGGTATAATGGAGCAAAACTATCAGGGCCGCGCCGCCGGGAGCTTCCCGCGTTTTGGCCGAACGGAGGAACCGTATGGACACTGTCAGATCCCTGACCGCCGCGCTGGTCCGCGCGTTTGGCGAGCAGACCTTTTACCGCAAGCTGGCCATGAGCCGCGCGGACGCCGCCGCGCTGATCCTTCCCCAGGAGTGGGACGAGCCGCTGGGCGCCCTGCTCCCCTTTGACCGGCGGCTGAGCTGCGACCGGGCGCTGGCCATGTGCCTGCCCCTGCTCAACCGGCTGGCCCCGCCGCCGAAGGAGGGCTGGCTGGAATACAGCTACCGGGTGGCGGTCTCCCTGCTGTACGACGCGGCGGACGCCGAGCACACCGCATCCCAGCGGGACGCGGCGCTGTGCTTTCTGAACATTCTTCAGGTGCTTTTCGACGCGGAGCGGACCGCCCTGCCCTTTGATCCGCAGTTTGACTTCGCCTTCTGCACGGAGGCGGAGCTGGCCGGCAGCGCCGCTGCGGCGGAGTACCGCCAGTTTCTGGTGCGCTTCCGGGGGGAGTATGCCTACGAGGCCATGCGCCTTGGCCGGGAGGTGACGCCCTACCGCACGCTGGAGCACATCGCGGGGGTCCACCACGTAGCCATGAGCATCATGCGGGCCTATCACGCGGCGGGCGGGTGCGTGGATCTTCCTCTGCTCTCCGGCGCGGCGGCGGGCCACGACATCGGCAAATTCGGCTGCAAGCCCGGCGAGCGGGTCCCCTACCTCCACTATCACTACACCGACCAGTGGTTCTCCCAGCGGGGGCTGGAGACCATCGGCCGCATCGCCGCCAACCACTCCGTCTGGGATCTGGAGCTGGAGAACCTGTCGGCGGAGTCGCTGGCGCTGGTGTACGCCGACTTCCGCGTGAAGCAGTCCCGGGACGAGAGCGGGCAGGAGATCGCCCGGATCTACTCTCTTCAGGAAGCCTTTGACGTGATCCTCTCCAAGCTGGACAATGTGAACTACGCCAAGGAGATGCGCTACCGCCGGGTATACGCCAAGCTGCTGGACTTTGAGGATTACATCCGCTCCTTCGGCGCGGACGTGACCCTCTCCGGCGCGAACACGCCGCCGCCGCCCCGGCCCGACCCGGCGCTGATGTCGCCGGAGCAGGTGGTGACGGCTCTGCGGCTGACGGCGGTGGATCACAACATCCGTCTGATGTACCGGCTGGGCCGGGAGCAGCTCTTCGCCAACATCCTCGAGTCCGCCCGCAGCGAGCAGAGCGCCCCCCGGCTGGGCGCGTACCTCGGCATTTTCGAGGAGTATTTCACCTACTGGTCCCCGGTGCAGAAGGAGCAGACGCTGGAATTCCTCTACGATCTGCTGCTCATCCCGGACGGCGGCGTCCGCCGCCGGGCCTCGGCGCTGATGGGCCGCGTGCTGGCCGGGTTCAACTCCGGCTATAAAAAGGAGCTGCCCGCCGGGGCGGAGCCGGACCCGGCGGACCGGCGGCCCTTTGAGCTGTGGCGGGAGTATTTTTCCCGCCTGATCTATCCCGACCGGCGGCTCACGCCCGTGCAGGTCAGCAAGATCCGGTACGCCGCCAAGCTGACGGTGGACTCCCTGCTCTCCCACGCGTCCGCCGCGGACGCGCCCCAGTTCGCCGCGGAGCTGCTGCGCCACTACGCCGACCCCCGGGCCGCGGAGGAGGGCGCCGCCTTCGCCCTTCTGAACACGGTGGTCAGCTTCCCGCTGGCCCAGTGCGGCGAGGAATACCTGCGCCTGTTCACGGATTTCGCCGTCTACTGGCTCCAAAACGGCGGCGAAGCGCCCAAGGCCGCCGCCATGCGCCTGCTGCGCCATCTTCTGGAGGCGGCGGACGCGCCCCTGCGCGCCCGCATCCGCGCCGCCGCCGAGGCGGCGGAGTGCGGCATCAGCATCCCCCTCCTGTTCCTGCACACCCAGCTCTGCCGCCGGTTCGGCATGGACGTTTCGGAGCAGGAGTCGTTTCTGAACCGCCAGAGCGCCGTCAGCGCGGTGTTCCTGGACAATCTCAAGACCGCCACGCCGTGGCTTCTGAAGGCCGTGGGCGTGGAGTACCTTCTCGATCAGGTGGAAAAGGGCAGCCGGGGCAACGTGCTCCACATCGCCACCCACTTCTCCAATCTGATGAAGGTCAGTGAAAACGTGGTGGTCCGTCAGGCGGCGGGGGCGTCGCTGCTGAGCCTTGCCTCCCTGCTGACGCCGGACCGGCGCAACGAGATCGCCGTGGAGCTTTCCCGCTCACTGGAGACGGGCGACGCGGACAGCTCCCGCTACATTCCGGAGTATCTGGGCCGGTTCTCCCTGTGGCTCCAGCCGGGAGAGCTGGACGAGGTGGTCAGCCAGATGGAGCTGCTCCTCTCCTCGCCCAACGCGGGAGTGGTGTCCTCCGCGCTGCGGACCGTCGGCTCCATTCTGGAGTATTACGCGGTGTACGCCGGGCGCTTCCGGGAGGATGCGGAGACGGTCATGCGCCGCCGGGACCGGCTGGCCGGACTGCTGCTGCGGGGACTGGCCTCCTGCCGGGAGTCCGTCCGCCAGACCACGCTGCACATTCTGGGCGACGGGCTGTTTGCCTCCGGCGCGCTGGACTTTGCGGACAAGGACGCCCTGTTCACCCTGACGGCGAAAAAGATCCTCTGCCTGATCGGTGAGAGCAGCGAGCGGGAGCTGACGTTCTTCTACGCCGCCGCCTCCCTGTCCCATATCTACCGCTTCATCGTCTCCCACCTTCTGGAGGACGGACCGTTCCGCTTCCCCCAGCCGCCTGCGGCGGCATTCTTCCCCGGCACCTTCGACCCCTTCTCCCTCTCCCACAAGGGCATTGTGCAGGCCATCCGGGACCGGGGCTTTGAGGTCTACCTCGCCATCGACGAGTTCTCGTGGTCCAAGAAGGCCCAGCCCTCCCTCGTGCGGCGGCAGATCGTGTCCATGTCCGTGGCGGACCAGTTCGGCGTGTACCTCTTCCCCCACGACATCCCCATCAATCTGGCCAACCCCCGGGATCTCAACCGCCTGCGGGAGGTGTTTTCCGGCCGGGAGCTGTATCTGGCCGTGGGGTCCGACGTGGTGGCCAACGCCTCGTCCTACCGCGCCGCGCCCGCGGACGGCTCCGTGCAGCACCTCAACCACATCGTGTTCCGCCGCTCCAGCGGCGCGGAGGGCCGGGAGACGGAGCCGGACCTGTCCTGCATCCTGGGCAAGGTGCTCCAGCTGGAGCTTCCCACCCATCTGGAGGACATCAGCTCCACCCGCATCCGTGAGAACATCGACCTGGGGCGGGACATCTCCAATCTGGTGGACCCCACGGTGCAGGACTATATCTACCGCAACAGTCTGTACCTGCGGGAGCCGCAGTACAAGCAGATCCTGCGGGCCAGCGATCTGGACTTCTCCTTTGCGGAGGAGCCGGACCGGGCGCTGCTGGAGGAGCTGACCGCCGCCGCGGGCGAGGGCCGTCCCCTGCCGCCCCGGCTGGCGAAGGACGACTCGTTCATGATCCTGCGGGCAAAGGGGCCGCGGCCCCGGCTGCTGGGCTTTTTGTCCATGCGCACGGTGAACACCGCCTCGCTTTACGACGCGCTGGGCGACGCGGGTCTCGCCAACTACGTCCGGGAGCGGACCTCCGGGCGCATCGCCCTGCTGACGGGGCTTTATATCGTCAAGTCCGCCGGAGGGAACTACGACGTGGGCCAGCTCCTGCTCACCGAGGCGCTGAGCCGGTCCATGGCATCTGACTGCGGCTACGCCGTATGGTACCCCGCCGCGGGGCACACGGAGCCGCAGACGCTGGATCTGCTGGAGCGGCAGGGCTTCCGCCCCGCGCCGCCGGACGGGGCCGGACCGCTCCTGATGGTGGATATGCGCGCGCCCACCGTGGTCATCCAGAACATCCCCACCACGCTCAAGGAGCCGTTCGCCTCCAGCGCGCCGGTGCTGGCCGCCGTGCGCCGCGCCCACGAGCGCTTCCAGCGGGCCATCTGCGGGCTTTACCCCGGTGTGCTGGTCCTGTCGCTGAACGCAGAGGTCATTTATCACCGGCTGGTGGGCCGCATCGTGGAGCTGAACAACGTCCCGCCGGAGCCGACGCAGCCCCGGGTGCTGGGCCGGAAGATGTGCGTCCCCTTCGGCAAGATCCTGCGGGGCAACGCCGTGCCCAACACCGTCACCAAGACCATCCACACCGACAAGGTCTTTTCACCGGACCTGACCTCCTTCTCCATCGAGGCGTTCCCCCGGTACGCGCCGCTGGAGAGCCAGATCCGCACCGTCAAGTCCTTCCGCCGCCCGGTCATTCTGGTGGACGACCTGCTCCACTCCGGCAACCGCATCAGCGCGCTGGACCCCCTGTTCCGGGCGGAGGACGTGGAGATCGACCGGGTGCTGGTGGGTATCCTGTCCGGCAAGGGCCGGGACCTGATGGCCTCCAAGGGCCGCAGCGTGGACTGCGTGTACTTCGTTCCCAATATGCGCTCGTGGTTCGTGGAATCCACCATGTATCCCTTCATCGGCGGCGACACCGTGGGCCGGGACACCGGCAGCCAGCCCCAGCTCACCCCCGCCATCAATATGCTGCTGCCCTACACCTGTCCCAAATTCTACCGGGGCTGCCCCCAGTCCTCCGTGTTCCGCTTTTCTCAGGCGTGCATTGAAAACGCCCGGGACATTCTTCAGGCGCTGGAGACGGAGTACCGCCGGACCTACGCCCGGAACCTGACCCTCTCCCGCCTGAGTGAGGCAGTGATCCTGCCGCTGGCGCCGGACAAGGGCGGGTGTCTTTCCTATGACCTGAATCTGTCCGCCTCCGAATGTCTGGAAAACGACCTGCGGATGCTCCTGCGGATGCGGGAGCTGACGGGCGGACAGCTATCCTGACCGCCAGAAAGGAGCAACCATCATGTACTATTACACCCGCCGGGGAAGAACGCTCGCCTCGTTCAGCCCCCTCCCCCTCCCCGCCGCGCCGGAACCGGGAGAAAACGAGGAGGTGACGTTCCTCATCGACTGCCCGCCGGAGGAGCGGCGCGCCAGCTTCCTCGCCGCGGACCCCCGCCATCTCACCGCCCAGCATGACGGCGTGGAGTGGCTGGACAGCCGCCGGATCGACGCGCCGGAGCCGGAGCTGCCGGAGTGGCTGGCCCGCCGCCTGAAGCACGGCGGGCTGCGGGCCGTGAATTTCCGCCATCCCGCGTGGGAACGGGTGGCCTTCGGCGAGCGCCGCCAGCCCAACCGGAAGCGGGTGAACCTGCTGGCCGTGGGCGATGTGGGCGGGACGCTGCTGACGGCGCTGAAGCTGCTGGGCGGCGAGAACATCAGCACCATCGGCATCTGCGATCTCAGCGCCGCCACCGTGGCCCGGTGGACGGCGGAGATGAGCCAGATCTCGTGGCCGTGGAATTACGAGGCGCTGCCGAAGGTGGAGCCGGTCGCCCCGGAGCATCTCTTCGAGTGCGACGTGTTCCTGTTCGCCGCCGCCAAGGCCGTCCCCCCGGTGGGCAGCGGCGTGCAGGACGTGCGCATGGCGCAACTGGCGGCCAACCGCCCGCTGGTGGAGTCCTACGCCCGGCAGGCCCGCTCCGCGGGCTTCGGCGGACTGTTCGTGGTCCTCTCCGACCCGGTGGACCCCCTGTGCCGGGCGGCGTACCGGGCCTCCAACGCCGGGCCGGACGGGAAGTGGGACGGACTGGGCCTGCTGGCCGAGCAGATCCAGGGCTTCGGCCTCGGCGTGATGAACGCCCGGGCCGCCGCGCTGGCGCAGCAGGATCTGCGGTATCTCTCCTTCCTGTCGGACGGGCGCAGCTTCGGCCCCCACGGGGAGGGGCTGGTCATCGCCAACTCCATCAAGAAATATGACGATGCCATCTCCCGGGAGCTGACCGAGCAGGTCAAGACCGCCAACCTGCGCATCCGGGAGCTGGGCTTCAAGCCCTTTGTGGCTCCCGCCGTCTCCTCGGGGGCGATGCAGCTTCTGCTGGCGCTGCGGGGCCAGTGGCACTGCGGGTCGGTGTGTCTCGGCGGCGTGTGGTTCGGCGTGCGCAACCGCTACACGGTCAACGGGTTGGAGACGGAGTCGCTGGAGCTGCCCGACGAGCTGTTCGCCCGGCTCAAGGAGACGGAGGCCGGCCTGCGGGCCATTGAGTGAGGGGGAGCGTATGCTGACTTTGATCTGCCCCGGCAACCGCGCGTCGGACCGGTACGCCCGGGCAATGCGCGCCGGACTGGACGGCGTATCCTGTCAGGTGCTGACGGAGCTGACGCAGCCGCTGCACGGGCGGCGGCTGCTGTTCGCCGTCCCGCTGGATGAGAGCGGCGTGAATCTGGGCTTTTACCGTCTGCTGGCCTTCCTGCGGACGCACCCGGACTGCCTTTCCGGCTGCGCCGCGGGCGTGGTGGTGGACGGCGCGGGGGACCTGCACACCAAGTCCGCCGCCCGGGAGCTGGTCCTCGCCGCCAACGCGGCGGGCTGCGCCTTTCCGGGACGCCCGCTGGTGGAGGCCGTCGGCTCGCTGAGCAACTTCGCCGTGCAGGCGAAAAACGCGGGCTGCGGACTGGAGGAGGCCTATCATCTGGCGGTGCGGGATCTTGCGGAGCGGGTGGAGCGGTTTGACCCGCCCCGGCGGGAGCGGCCGAACATTCTGGCGCTCCACGCCTCCAGCCGCCGCACCTCCAACACGCTGGCGCTGTGGAGCGGCGTGCGGGACCGGCTGGGAGACCGCTGTGCCGTGCGGGAGATCGGCCTGCGCAACGGCACGCTGGAGGACTGCGGCGGCTGTCCCTATACCACCTGTCTCCACTTCGGCGAGCGGGGCGGCTGCTTTTACGGCGGCGTGATGGTGCAGGACGTGTACCCTGCCGTGCGGAAAGCGGACGCGCTGGTGCTGATCTGCCCGAACTACAACGACGCGGTGTCCGCCAACCTGACGGCAGCCATCAACCGCCTGACGGCCCTGTACCGCACCACCTCCTTCTCCGACAAGGCGCTTTACGGCGTGGTCGTCTCCGGCTATTCAGGCGGAGACATCGTGGCCAGCCAGCTCGTCAGCGCACTGTGCATGAACAAGGGCTTTTACCTGCCGGAGAAGTTCTGCCTGCTGGAGACCGCCAACGACGCGGGCGCGGCCATGAAGCTGCCGGGGATCGAGACCCGGCTGGACGGCTTCGCCGCCCGGATGCGCCGCCAGCTTTTGAATTGACCGGGCCGCGTCCCGGTGCGGAAAGCACATAAAAAAACACCCTGCCCCGGCGTGAGCACGCTCACGCCGGGGCAGGGCTTTCTTCGCATCGTTTTGTTTTTGGCACAGGGCTGTTCCCCGTCGCTTCCGCGCGAAGCCGTCAGTCCTTCCCGCGGGGCGGCTCGTATCCGATTCGGTCGCTCTCCGTGATCCTCCGGACCACGCGGCAGGGATTGCCCACCGCGACCACGCCCGGCGGGACGTCCCGCGTCACCACGCTGCCCGCTCCAATGACCGCGCCGTCGCCGATCGTGACACCCGCCACGATCTTCACGTCGCCGCCCAGCCAGACTTTTTGCCGATGCGCACCGGCTTTCCCTGACAGCCGCCGTGGATCCGCTCCTCCGCGTCCAGCGCGTGGTTCACGGGGTAGATCCCGATGTTGGGACCCAGCAGCGCGTTCGCGCCGATGGTCACCTCCGCGCAGTCGAGGATCACACACCCGAAATTGATGTACACATTGTCCCCGATCGTGATGTTTTTGCCGAACTCGCAGCGGAAATCCGGCTCGATCCACACGTTTTCCCCCACCGAGCCGAGAAGCTCCCGCAGGATGCTCCGCCGCAGCTCCGTCTCGTCGTCCTCCGTCCGGTTGTACGCCCGAAAGAGCTTCTTTGCCGCCCCCCGCCGCTGAAACAGGTCGTCGTCAAAGTCGTTATACACCTGCCCGCGCAGGAGCTTTTCCCACTCTGTCATGATCCGCGCTCCGTTTCTGCCCCGATCACACCGGGGGCAGGCCCAGCAGCTCCCGGCCGTCCGCGCTGAGATACGGCTCCAGAAAGTCCAGGTCCAGCTCAAAGACCTGCGGCCCCAGCGCGTAAGCCGCCAGCTCATAGGCGGGGTAGGATACGGTCATCCCGCTGTCGGAAAACGTCACCGCGTAATCCGGCCACTTGGCGAGAACGTCCCGGTAATCCTCCCAGTACATCTCCGGGGGGGCGCAGTCCTCGTCCATGGCCCGCCGGTCGGCCTGACGGATCAGCTCCTCCGTCACCGCCGCCTGAAAGCCCTCCGTATCCTCGCCCAGCGCCGTCACGTGGAGGAACCGGCCCGTCTCCAGATCGAAATTCCAGCTCACCAGCGTGCTGCTGGGATGGGCGCCGCCGGTATAGCTGTAATAATCCCCGGCCACGCTGATCAGCCGTTCCGTCCGCCAGAACGTATAGGTGAACTCCTCGCTGTAATAGCCCGTCCACTCCACGTCTCCGTCCAGCGTCTGGTAATCCGAGCGCGCCCAGTCGAAGATCTCCGGGAAGTTCATGTTCTCCACCCAGCTGGCAAGCTCCGCGTTGAACGCGTCGGCGGCGTCCAGCGCCCTCTGCTGCGCCTGCGTGGCGGCGGTCTCCAGCACGGCCCCGCTCTCCGTCACGGCCCGCAGGACGGGGATCGTGTATGTATAAGACGCCAGCAGCGTCCCGTCATCGGCGGACACGCTGTCGGACCGGCGGTCGCTGTCCAGCTCAAACCGCACCGTCTCCGCCGCAGAGGACGGCAGACGGCTGGCGCTGGCCGCGCCCTGCAGCTCGGATGTGCCGCCGGGGGGCGGCGCGCCGCAGCCGCCCAGCAGCAGGGCGGTCAGGACCGCCGCAGTTAAGGTCGTTTTTCGCATCGGTATCGTTCCTTTCAGAGTATGGCCGGCCCCTCTCTCCACTCCCGTCCGCCGGCGGGCGGCTCCGGGAGAAGCAGGCCGTACAGGTCCGTGCAGCGGGTCTCCAGCTCAAAGACCCGGCGGCAGTCCGCGTCCAGCGCCCGCACATGGGCGGGTTTGGTCACCACCGGCAGCGAAGCGGTGCGCTTCATCTCCCGCAGCAGCACCCGGCCCCGTCCGTTCATCGCCAGCACCCGCAGATACGGCGGCCGCTCCGGCCGGTCCCCGGCCCGCAGGCCCAGAAAGGCCCACAGCGCCAGACGGCGCAGCCGCGCGTGAGGATAGCGCTTCGTCTTTGCCAGCGCGTAAAACTCCTCCAGCGACCGGGCCGCGCGGCCCGCCCGCTCCAGCCGGGCGGGAAGGCCCTCCGCCGCTCCGCTGTCCGGAAGCTGCGCCCAGTCCGCCGCGGTCATGGTCCGCAGCCGGGCCAGCACCGCCCGCTCCGCCCCGGACTGAGGCGGCAGGCACAGTCCCGCGCCGCGCAGCAGCCCGGCCTCGCCGGGGATAAGATACGGCTCCGCCGCCGCCCACTCCCCGTTGGAGAGCCAGCGGCGCACCTGCGTGGCGGAGACGAACCGCGCCCGCTCGCCGCCACAGTCGTGATAGCCCGCGCCCTCCCGCCGGACGGCGAGGGGCCGGATAGGCGCTTCCAGCCGCCGCAGCGCCCGGAGATATTCCACGCCCAGATTGTCGTTTGGCCGGGTCAGCACCGCCGCCCCCTCCCGGCCCAGAAGGCCCTCCGCCACGGCCTGACGGCAGGCCGCGAAGGACATCCCCTCGTCCAGAAAGCGCCGCAGGCCCGCCCGGTACTCGTCGGAGTCCAGACATTCCGCCGCCGCCGCCAGCGCCGCCGCGTCGCCGCACTCGCTGCCGAAGGACAGGTCCGTGACCAAGCCGGACGCCGCCAGCAGGCTCACGCCGCCCCACGCGAACGTCTCCGCCGAGGAGACGGCCCACAGCGCGGGCAGCTCCACCACCAGATCCGCCCCGCCCAGCACCGCGATGCGCGCCCGGATCCACTTGTCCGCGGCGGCGGCCGCGCCGCTCTGCACCCAGCAGCCGCTCATGCAGCAGACCACCGCGCACTCCGGCCCCAGCAGCCGCCGCGTCTGCGAGATCTGGTGCGCGTGGCCGGAGTGGAACGGATTATACTCTGCTATGATACCAGCCGCGCGCACAAAATTCACCTCGTTTTAATTACAGAAAAATGACAATTCGGTTAAATTGGCTGTTGTATCCTGAGAAATCTTTGCTATAATATCCATAGCGCGTCCTTTCGGGAAAGGACGGATCTATTTTACATTATTTTAGGGCCGCCCGCAAGGGCCCCGCAGAAAGAGGAGTTTACCATGAATGTTCTCGTCATCAATGCCGGAAGTTCTTCCCTGAAATATCAGCTGATGGACCCGGATACCGGCGTCGTGCTGGCCAAGGGCCTGTGCGAGCGCATCGGGATCGACGGCAAGTTCACCTATAAGCCTCAGGTGGAGGGCAAGGAGACGCTCAAGGCCGTGGACGTGGCCATGCCCACCCATTCCGAAGCCATCCAGACCGTTCTGGACGCGCTGGTGGACGCCAAAAACGGCGTGATCGGCTCCATGAAGGAGATCGACGCCGTGGGTCACCGCGTGGTGCACGGCGGCGAGGCCTTCAACCAGTCCGTCCGCATCGACGAGAACGTGATGAAGGCCATTGAGGACTGCATCCCTCTGGCCCCCCTGCACAACCCCGCCAACATCACCGGCATCCGCGCCTGCGAGAAGGTGATGCCCGGCGTGCCGATGGTCGCCGTGTTCGACACCGCGTTCCATCAGACTATGCCCGCCAAGGCGTTCACCTATGCGCTGCCCTATGAGTACTACAAGAACGACAAGGTCCGGCGTTACGGCTTCCACGGCACCAGCCACAAGTATGTCACCGGCCGCGCCGCCGCCATGCTGGGCAAGCCCGCCGAGGAGCTGAAGATCATCACCTGCCATCTGGGCAACGGCTCCTCCGTCACCGCCGTGGACGGCGGCAAGAGCGTGGACACCTCCATGGGCTTCACCCCGCTGGCCGGCCTGCCCATGGGCACCCGCTCCGGCGATCTGGATGCCGGTATCCTTCAGTATCTGATGAACAAGCACGGGCTGAACATCGACGAGATGCTCAACATCCTCAACAAGAAGTCCGGCGTGCAGGGCGTTTCCGGCGTCAGCTCCGACTTCCGCGATCTGGAAGAGGCCGCCAAGGCCGGCAACGAGCAGGCCGCGCTGGCTGTGGATATGTTCAACTACGGCGTGAAGAAGCTCATCGGCGCGTATGCCGCCGCCATGGGCGGCGTGGACGCCATCGTGTTCACCGCCGGCGTGGGCGAGAACTCCGTGAGCCAGCGGCTGGACATCGCCTCCGGTCTGGAGTTCATGGGCGTGAAGATGGACGCCGAGGCCAACAACTGCCGCGGCAAGGAGGCCGTCATCTCCGCCGCCGACTCCAAGGTGAAGGTCCTGCTGATCCCCACCGACGAGGAGCTGATGATCGCCCGCGACACTGCGGCTCTGTGCCGTTGACCGGCCGTCCGCAAGCTGTCTGAAAGGCCCGGAGGACGCTGCCGTCCTCCGGGCCTTTTTCCCGCCATACCGCGGGCGCGGCCGCTGCGGCCCGCGCCCGGAAAGAGAGGAAGCACCATGAAAGTCGCCATTCAGTTCGCCATGCCCGCCGAGCTGCACGCGCTCCCCGGCGCAAGGGAGCTTGCCCCCTTTGAGACTGTGGCCGGCATCCCGTTTTTTGAGCCTGCGCCGGGCATTCTCGCCTGCGCGGGCGGCGTCGGCAAGGTCAACGCCGCCATCGCCGCCGCGATCCTGTGCCGCCGGTTCGGCGCGGACCTGATCCTCAACGCCGGCGTGGCCGGCTGCTGCACAGACCTGCCCACCGGGTCGCTGGTGGTGGCGGACACGCTGGTCCAGCACGACGTGGACACCACCGCCGTGGGCGATCCCATCGGGCTGGTGTCCACCGTGAACGTGACGGAGTTTTCCGCGTGGCAGCCGGATGAATGTCTGGAGCTGCTGCGCCGTCAGGGCGTTTCCGCCGTGAAGGGCCGCGTGGCCACCGGGGACTGGTTCGCCATCAAGGGCCAGCGGGCCAGCTGGATCGCAGACACGTTCCATCCCCTGCTGGTGGAGATGGAGGCCTGCGCCGCGGCCCAGACCTGCCTGCGCTGCGGCGTCCGGTTCGCCGCGCTCAAGTCCGTGTCCGACCACCTGTTTTCCGACCGTCAGGCGGAGGAATACTTCGACTTCGGCGCGGCGCTGGAAAAGCTGGGGCGGGTCGTCCTGCCCTTTGCGCAGGCGCTCTCCGCGCTGGATTGACCCGTTTTTCTCCCCGTCGGGGCGCTTTTTTGAAAAATTGTGAGGAAAAGCGGGCTTTCCCGCTTGACAACGGCGGTTTTGCCCGGTATACTAAATGAGCCGCTTTGAATGGGCATAAGTGCGCCCTTTCGCGCCGCCCCCGACAGCGAGCCCGTATTGAAGGAGTTGAAACACAAATGCACGCAATCATTGAGACCGGCGGAAAGCAGTACAAGGTCGCCGAGGGCGACGTGGTCTTCATCGAGAAGCTGGACAACGAGGCCGGCGACACCGTGAAGTTCGATCAGGTGCTGGCTATCCTGGACGGCGACAAGGCCACCTTCGGCACCCCCGTTGTGGAGGGCGCTTCCGTGGAGGCCAAGATCGTCAAGAACGGCAAGGGCAAGAAGGTCCGCATCTTCAAGTACAACGCGAAGAAGGGCTATCGCCGCCGTCAGGGCCATCGTCAGCCCTACACCAAGGTCGAGATCGGCAAGATCTCCGTCTGAGCATGACGACCGTTACGTTCCATATGGAGGGTGAGCGGATCTGCGGATTCGACGCCCGGGGACACAGCGGGTATGCCGAGGCCGGGTCTGACGTGGTGTGCGCCGCCGTCACCAGTGCGGTGCGTCTGGTGGACGCCACGGTGAACGACGTTCTGGGCCTTGCGGCCTCTGTGAAGGTGGACGAGGAGGAAGCGCTCATCAGCTTTCGTCTCCCCGGCGGGCTTTCCGCCGCGGCGGAGGACTGCTGCCAGCCGCTTCTGACGGGCCTGATGGTCTATCTAGCCCAGCTCCACGACGAGTATCCCGCCCATATCGAGGTTCTGGAGGGCTGATCCCCTCCCCATCTTAAAATTCCGAAAGAAAGGATGGTTCCATTATGCTGAACATTGGTTTGCAGTTTTTCGCCCACAAAAAGGGCGGCGGCTCCACGAAGAACGGCCGTGATTCCAACGCCAAGCGTCTGGGCGTGAAGCGCGCGGACGGTCAGGCGGTTCTGGCCGGCAACATTCTGGTCCGCCAGCGCGGCACCCACATTCATCCCGGTGTGAACGTGGGCAAGGGCAGCGACGACACGCTGTTCGCCACCGCCAACGGCGTGGTTCGCTTCGAGCATCTCGGCAAGGACCGCAAGCAGGTCTCTGTGTACGAGGCGCAGTAACCGAACACAGTAAAAGGACCTCGAACGGCTTGCGTTCGAGGTCCTTTTTCCAAAACCGGACATACTACAAAAACGGGGCTGATCTGCTCCCGGCTGCTGGACGCGCGCCAGCCGCGGGGAGCATACCAGCCGCGGGAAAGCGAGGCTGACATGGCAAATTCTTTCATCGACAAGGCGCGCATCACCGTCAAGGCCGGAAACGGCGGAAACGGCGTGATCTCCTTCCACCGGGAGAAGTATGTGGCCGCTGGCGGACCGGACGGCGGCGACGGCGGCCGGGGCGGCTCCGTCATCCTTCAGGTGGACGACAACCTCTCCACCCTGATGGACTTCCGCTACAAGCGCAAATACGCCGCGCCCAGCGGCATGGACGGGCAGGGCGCCCGCAAGTCCGGCCGGGATGGGCAGGACCTCGTCATCAAGGTCCCCCGGGGCACGCTGGTCCGGGACGCGGAGAGCGGCGAGATCATGCAGGATATGTCCGGCGGAGAGCCGTTCGTCCTCTGCCGGGGCGGCCGGGGCGGCTGGGGCAACGCCCACTTCGCCACCCCCACCCGTCAGGTCCCCCGTTTTGCCAAGGGCGGCCTGCCCGGAGAGAGCCACGACGTGGTGCTGGAGCTGAAGCTGCTGGCGGACGTGGGACTGGTGGGCTTCCCCAACGTGGGCAAGTCCACGCTTCTCAGCGTGGTCACCCGCGCCCAGCCCAAGATCGCAAACTACCACTTCACCACCCTCTCCCCCAATCTGGGCGTGGTATACGCCGGAGAGGGCCGCTCTTTCGTGCTGGCGGACATTCCCGGCATCATTGAGGGTGCCAGCGAGGGCGCGGGCCTTGGCCACGACTTCCTGCGCCACATTGACCGCTGCCGCCTGCTGATCCACGTGGTGGACGTGTCCGGCAGCGAGGGGCGGGACCCTGTGGAGGATCTGGACACCATCAACGCCGAGCTGAGCCGGTACAATGCGGATCTTGAAAAGCGGCCCCAGATCATCGCCGCCAACAAATCCGACATTCTGGACGACCCGGAAAAGCTGGAGCGCCTGCGCCGCCGGGCGGCGGAGCTGGGCTGCCCCCTGTTCCCCATCTCCGCCGCGGCCCATCAGGGCGTGGACCAGCTGATGAACAAGGTCAGCGAGATGCTCTCCATCCTGCCGCCCATCGCGGTGTACGAGCCGGAGTACGTCCCCAAGCCGCCGGTCATCGACTATTCTCAGCCGCTGGACGTGCAGCGGCTGGACGACGGCACGTGGGTCGTGGACGGCCCGTGGCTCCAGCGGCTGATGAGCAGCGTGAACCTGAACGACTACGAGAGCCGGATGTACTTCGACAAGACCCTGCGGGAGTCCGGCCTTTACCAGCGGCTGGAGGAAATGGGGATTCAGGACGGCGACACCGTCTCCCTCTACGACTTCGAGTTTGAATATCAGCGCTGATGAAAAGCGTCCTCCCCGGAGGGCGCTTTTTCTCCGGCTCTCCGGGCTTGTTTGCGGCGGAAAGCTGTGGTACAATGGCCGCAGCGGCGCAGCCAACCGCGCCGCCCGGACGGAAAGGAGCGTCAGCACATGGAGGAACCCAAACGCACCCTGAACTGCCTGCGCTGCGGCGCGGAAATGCGCTTTCGCCGCCGCAAGGACTTCACCACCAACGCCGCGTCGCTGCTCTTCTGCGACGACGGCCCGCTTCTGGACCTGTACGCCTGCCCCGCCTGCGGAAAGGTGGAGCTTTTTGAAGCGAAGGGCGCTGTCCCACCTCCGGACGACAGATCGGCCCCCCTCGCCTATGAGACGGCGGAGGACGGCAGCATCGTCTGCCCCCAGTGCGGCAAGCACCACGACCCGCAGGACGACGCCTGCCCGCTGTGCGGCCTGCCCCGGGAGTATCTGGAGGGCATGACGGAACCGCCCGTTCCCCCGCCGGAGCCGCCGCGGGCGGAAAAGCCCCTGCACTACGTCAAGCGGCGGGGCGACCGGGACCCGTGGGACTGAACCAACACATTGGAAAGGAGCCTTCATGCTCAAAATCGGATGTCATCTCTCCTCGGCCAAGGGATTTCTGGCCATGGGAAAAACGGCGGCGGAGATCGGCGCCAACACCTTTCAGTTTTTTACCCGCAATCCCCGGGGCGGCGCGGCCAAGCCCATCGACGAGGCGGACGCCGCAGCCTACCGCGCGTTTGCCGCGGAGCACGGCTTCTTCCCCATTCTGGCCCACGCACCCTACACGCTGAACGCCTGCGCCGCGGACCCCAAGCTGCGGGAGTTCGCCAAAAACACCATGGCGGACGATCTCGCGCGGCTGGAGCACTTCCCCGGCAGCCTCTATAACTTCCACCCCGGCAGCCACGTCAAGCAGGGCGCGGAGGTCGGCATTGAGCTGATCGCCCAGACGCTCAACGACGTCCTCCGCCCCGGCCAGACGGCCACGGTCCTTTTGGAAACTATGGCCGGAAAGGGCAGCGAGGTAGGCCGCAGCTTTGAGGAGCTGCGCGCCATCATCGACCGCGTGGAGCATCCCGAGCTGCTGGGCGTCTGTCTGGACACCTGCCACGTGCACGACGGCGGATATGACATCGTACACGATCTGGACGGCGTGCTGGACGCGTTCGACCGTGCGCTGGGGCTGTCCCGCCTGCGGGCCATTCACCTGAACGACAGCAAGAACCCCTTCGCCAGCCACAAGGATCGGCATGAAAAGATCGGTCAGGGCTGCATCGGGCTGGACGCGCTGGCCGCCGTCATCAACCACCCGCGCCTGCGGGACCTGCCCTTCTATCTGGAAACGCCCCAGGACGACGTGAGCGGCTACGGCCGCGAGATCGCCCTGCTGAAAGGGCTGTACCATTGATCGACAAGGGCAAGCACGCCTGACAGCGTGTCTTTTCGTCGCTTTTTTCCCGTTTTACCATGGCGAACGCCGGTCCGCCCGCATCTGAAAAGCCAAAATTACTCAAAAATACATCGCTGGCAGGTGCAAGGCAGTTTTGCCGGAGCAGAAATGTGTCCAGACAAGAAAAGGCCCGCAGGGAATACCTTCCGTATTGCTAAGGGACTTGACGCAGTATGGGCGCATTTCTGCCCGGCAAAACCGTGTCTGCCCTTGTCGATCGATGGTATAAATCTGAATGAAACGAGGCCCCCTCATGGATCACACCAAGTACACGTACCCCTCCCGCCGGTCCGTCACGTTCGCCCGGAACGGTATGGTGGCCACCTCGGTGCCGCTGGCAGCTCACGCCGGGACCGAGATCCTGCGCAAGGGCGGCAACGCGGCGGACGCCGCCGTGGCGACTGCTGCCGCGCTCACCGTTCTGGAGCCGCCGTCCAACAGCCTTGGCAGCGACTGCTTTGCCCTGCTGTGGATGAACGGGAAGCTCCACGGGCTGAACGCCAGCGGCCGCGCTCCCCGGACGCTGGACGCGCAGACCGTCCGGGATCTGGGGCATCAGCAGGTCCCGTTCCGGGGCTGGATCCCGGTGATGGTCCCCGGCGCGCCCGCCGGATGGGCCGAGGTCATCCGCAAGTTCGGAAAGCTGACGCTGCCGGAGGTGCTGGCCCCCGCCATCCGGTACGCCCGGGAGGGCTATCCCGTCCCCGTGACCACCGCCGACCTCTGGCAGCGGACGGAGCAGGCCCTGCGCGCCGCCCACGGCGGGCCGGAGAGCTGCCCGCCGGAGTTCCGCGGCTGGTATCAGGTCTTTGCCCCCAGTGGACACGCGCCCCGGGCCGGGGAGCTGTGGCGCAGCGAGGCCATGGCCCGGACGCTGGAGCGCATTGCCGCCAGCGGCGCGGCGGACTTCTATCAGGGCGAGACGGCCCGGAAGCTGGACGCGTTTTCCCGCGCCACCGGCGGCTGGCTGCGGGCGGAGGATCTGGCGGACTACCGCCCCGCGTGGGTGGACCCCATCCACACGGAGTACCGCGGCTGCGACGTCTATGAGATGCCGCCCAACGGCCACGGGATCACGGTGCTGATGGCGCTGAACATCCTGAAAGGCCTTACGCTCGGCGCGGAGAAGGAGAGCGTGGAGACCTATCACAGCATGATCGAGAGTCTGAAGCTGGCCTATGCGGACGCCAAGGCGTTTGTGGCCGATCCCGCCGCCATGACGGCGCGGGTGGAAACGCTCCTCTCCCCGGAGTATGCCGCACGGCGCCGGGCGGTCGTCCGGCCGGACAGCGCCTGCGATCCCGCCCCCGGCGACCCCTACTGCGGCGACACGGTGTATCTCTGCACCGCCGACGGCGAGGGGAACATGGTCTCCTTCATCCAGAGCCATTACAAGGACTTCGGCTCATGGGTCGTGGAGCCGGAGACGGGCGTGGAGCTTCAGAACCGGGGCGCGAATTTCTCCTTGGACCCGGCCAGCCCCAACTGTCTCGCCCCCGGCAAGAAGGCGTACCACACCATCATCCCCGGCTTCCTCTGCCGGGACGGCAAGGCCCTCGGCCCCTTTGGCGTCATGGGCGGCTTCATGCAGCCGCAGGGGCATTTGCAGGTGCTGGTCAACCTTCTGGACTACCACATGAACCCCCAGCAGGCGCTGGACGCGCCCCGCTGGCAGTGGACCGGCGGAAAGGTCATCCAGATGGAGCCGGGCGTTCCCCAGCCGCTGGTGGACGCCCTCCGGGCCATGGGCCATGAGATCGAGGTCGTCTCCGACGTGACGCTGATGGGCCGGGGCGAGATCATCCTGCGGGACGAGCAGGGCGTTTTGTGCGGCGCGTCTGAGCCGCGCTGCGACGGGACGGTTTCCTGCTTCTAAGCCGCCGCGCCGGTCGTCTGCCCGCCGGCCTGTCCGTATGAGCCGCGCGGCGGCGTATTCCACCATCGGACTGCACACATTCGGACCGCATTGGCGAGAAACGGCCCGCCAAAGGGCCAAAAAGGAACCGCGCCGCCGGATAAAACATCCGGCGGCGCAGTTTTCAGCCTTTTCAGGCGGCGGTCAGCTCTCTCCCTCCGGCGGAGAGATTCTGGTACAGCCCGCCAGCTCCAGTCCCGGCGGCGGATCGCCCCGGAGGAGCCGTTCCTTTTCCGCCCGCGTGAGCTGCTTGAGCCGATACTCCAGCCGGGACGCGGCGGAACGGTCCGGCGCGGTCCAGACGCCCTCCATCCGCAGCGCGCCGCGGGAGGCCGTGTACTTCGCCCCTCTGCCGCCCCGGCCCTGATGCTCCGCAAGGCGGCGGGCCGGGTCGGTGGTGATCCCGGCGTACAGCGACCCGTCGCCGCAGCGCAGGAGATATACGTAATACAATTCCGCTCCTCCTTTCCGAGAACCGCCGCGCCCTCTGCGTACCGGGCGGCAAAGCAGACGGCAAAGTAAAAGCCCTTTCCCGTGAGCCACGGGAAAGGGCTTTTCAGCTCGCAGTTCGCGCCGAGACGCTTACTTTACCAGCTCGATGATGGCCGTCTCCGCGGCGTCGCCGCGGCGGATGCCGGTGCGGACGATGCGGGTATAGCCGCCATTGCGCTCCGCATAGGTGGGCGCAAGCTCCTTGAAGACCTTTTTGCAAACGTCCTCGCGGGTGATGAAGCTCATAGCCTGACGATAAGCGGCCAGATCGTTCTTCTTGCCGAGGGTAATCATCTTCTCGGCGAGAGGCTTGATCTCCTTGGCGCGGGTAACAGTCGTCTCCATGGTGCCTTTGTCCAGGAAGTCGGTCACCTGCTGGCGCAGCATCGCCATGCGCTGGTCCGTTGTCTTGCCGAGTTTACGGGTTCCGGGCATTTCGGTATTCCTCCTTATCGGGAATTTTCTGCCGCGGCGGTGGTCCGCCGGGCGAAATCAGTTGTTCTCCTCGTCTGCCAGAGACAGGCCCATCATGGCCAGCTTGTTGATGACCTCTTCCAGAGACTTGCGTCCCAGGTTGCGGACCTTCATCATCTCGTCCTCGGTCTTGGAGATCAAGTCCTCGACGGTGTTGATGTTGGCGCGCTTAAGGCAGTTGAAGCTGCGCACGCTCAGATCCAGCTCCTCAATGGTCATCTCCAGAACCTTATCCCGCTGCGTCTCGCCCTTCTCCACCACGGTTGGCTTGCTGCCCACGTTTTCGGAGAGGTCGGTAAACAGCGTGAAATGGTCGCAGAGGATCTTGGCGCCCAGAGACACGGCGTCCCGGGCGGAGATGGTCCCGTCTGTCCAGACTTCCAGCGTCAGTTTGTCGAAGTCGCTGGACGTACCCACGCGGGTAGGCTCCACGGTGTAATTGACTTTGTACACCGGGGTGTAAATCGAATCAACGGGGATCACGCCGATCACCTGCTGGCTCATGGCCTGCTTGTTCTTGTCGGCAGACACATAGCCGCGTCCGTGAGAAAGGGTGATCTCCATATTCAGGGTCGCGCCGGTATCCAGCGTGGCAATGTGAAGCTCCGGATTGAGGATCTCCACTTCGCCGTCGGCCTTGATATCGCCAGCAGTGACCTCGCAGGGGCCAACCGCTTCGATATAGACCGTCTTGCCGCTCTCGCCGTGGAGCTTGGTCAGAAGGCCCTTGATGTTCAGGACGATCTCCGTCACATCCTCCTTCACGCCGGGAACGGTGGAAAACTCGTGCTGCACGCCGGCGATCTTGATGGAGGTCGCAGCGGTACCGGGCAGAGAGGACAGCATAATGCGCCGCAGTGCATTGCCCAGCGTGGTCCCATAGCCCCGTTCCAGCGGCTCCACCACGTACTTGCCGTACGTCACGTCGCCGGGAGCCTCGATACACTCGATCTGGGGCTTTTCGATTTCGATCATGCAGTTACCCTCCTTCATCTTCTCATTGCGGCCGGACCGGATGTCCGGCCGCGTTCGGTTCCTGTCATCTTCGAGGGCGGCCTCCAATTACTTGGAGTACAGCTCGACGATGAGGTGTTCCTCGATGGGGAGATCAATATCCTCGCGGGTGGGCATACGGGTAACAGTGCCCTTGAGCGTGTTCTTCTCGCGCTCCAGCCAGGCGGGCAGCAGGAACATCACCGCGTTCTCGCCGATCAGGCGCTTGAACACAACAGAGGAGCGGCTGGATTCCGCGACCTCAATCACGTCGCCGGCCTTGACCAGATAAGAGGGGATGTTGACCTTCTTGCCGTTAACGGTGAAGTGGGCGTGGCTGACCAGCTGACGGGCCTCGCGGCGGGTCATGGCAAAGCCCATGCGGTACACCACGTTGTCCAGACGGCGCTCAACGGTGATGAGCAGGTTGTCGCCGGTCTTGCCGGGGGCGGCCACGGCCGCCTCGTAGTAGCTGTGGAACTGCTTTTCCAGAATCCCGTAGATGAACTTGACCTTCTGCTTCTCGTTCATCTGGGTCGCGTATTCGCTCTTCTTCTTTCTCATCTGGCCGCCGGGATTACGCTTGGTGTCCTTCTTGGCGTAACCCATCACGGCAGGAGAAATGCCCAGAGTCTTGCAGCGCTTGGCAATGGGCTGCATATTCTTAGCCATAAAGTTTTACCTCCTTCAAATCAGACACGGCGACGCTTCGGGGGACGGCAGCCGTTGTGGGGGATGGGAGTGACGTCCTTGATCATCGTCACTTCCAGACCCACGGCCTGCAGCGCCCGGATGGCGGCCTCGCGGCCCTGACCGGGGCCCTTCACGAAGACCTCAACGGTCTTCAGGCCGTGCTCCATCGCGGCTCTGGCGGCCGTCTCGGCGGCGGTCTGCGCCGCGAACGGCGTGGACTTCTTGCTGCCGCGGAAGCCCAGGCCGCCGGAGGAGGCCCAGGACAGGGCGTTGCCCTGAGAATCGGTGACAGTCACCATGGTGTTGTTGAAAGAGGAACGGATATGGACCTGACCACGCTCAACGTTCTTCTTTTCGCGGCGGCGGCGGATCACTTTCTTGCCGCCGGCGTTCGTTGTCTTAGCTGCTGCCATTTTCGTTCTCCTTTCTTACTTCTTCTTGTTCGCAATGGTCTTCTTGGGACCCTTGCGGGTGCGCGCATTGGTCTTGCTGCGCTGTCCACGGACAGGCAGGCCCCGGCGATGCCGGATGCCGCGGTAGCATCCGATCTCCGTCAGGCGCTTGATATCCAGCGCGGTCTGGCGACGCAGGTCGCCTTCCACGGTGTAGCTGTCGATCGCGTCACGGAGCTTCTGCTCATCGGCGTCCGTCAGATCCTTCACGCGGGTGTCGGGGTTGATGCCCGTCTGCGCCAGAATATCCTTGGCGCTCTTTCTGCCGATCCCGTAGATATAAGTCAGTCCGATCTCGATCCGCTTATCCTTCGGCAGGTCAATGCCGGCGATACGTGCCATAGTCTTAAAGCACCTCCATTTTTAATTAGCCCTGTCTCTGCTTGTGCTTGGGGTTCTCGCAAATGACCATGACACGGCCTTTGCGGCGAATGACCTTACACTTTTCGCACATGGGCTTCACGGACGGTCTTACCTTCATTGTCTAACCATTCCTTTCAGCTTTCGTTGCCGGGCGCTGGCGGCCCGGACAGTGTCGTTACTTGGTTCGCCAGGTGATCCGGCCCCGGGTCAGGTCATAGGGGGACATTTCCACCGTGACCTTGTCGCCAGGCAGGATCCTGATGAAATTCATTCTGAGTTTCCCGGAGATGTGCGCCAGGATCGTGTGTCCGTTGCCGATGTCCACCTTAAACGTGGTGTTGGGCATGGATTCGACCACGACGCCCTCTACTTCGATCATATCGGATTTTGCCAAGCCTTATCCCTCCTGGTCCGGATGAAGCTCCTCGCGGTACTCCGCGAGGGCTCTGCGAAGCTCACTGTTCGTGATTTTTTCTTCGCCCCTGATCTTTGCGGAAAGGCGTGTGTCGTCGTCGGCCACAAACAGCACATGGCGGCGCTTTTTGCGCTTGGGCGACTCCACCTTTCTCGATTTTCCGTCCGCCAGCAGCAGATACTCGCCCTCCACGCGCATCACGCAGAACAGCTTTCCCCGATCTCTGCCGGCATTCGACCGTACAATATTGGATTTTGCGATCTCCATACGCGCTCTCTCAAATCGCGGGAGCCGTCAGGATCTCCGGCTCGCCGTCGGTAATCAGGATCGTGTTTTCGTAATGCGCGGCGTTCTTTCCGTCCGCGGTGCGGACGGTCCAGCCGTCGCTCATCTGGTAAATGGAGGCGCTGCCCGCATTCACCATCGGTTCGACCGCAAGGGTCATGCCCCGCAGGAGTCTGGGACCCCGGCCGGGATGGCCGTAGTTGGGGATCTCCGGGGCCTCGTGCATGTTCGCGCCGACGCCGTGGCCGACGTATTCACGCACGATGGAATACCCGTGGGATTCCACATAGGCTTGCACCGCCGCGGAGATGTCTCCGATGCGGCTGCCCTCTCTGGCCTGCCGGATCCCCTCGAAAAAGCTCTGTCTGGTCACGTCGATCAGATCCTGTGCTTCCTTCGAGATCTTTCCGCAGGCAAAGGTCGCCGCGCAGTCGCCGTGGAATCCGCCGATGTACGCGCCCACATCCACGCTGACGATGTCGCCCTCCTTGAGCACCCGCTTTCCCGGGATGCCATGGATGATCTCATCGTTGACGCTGATGCAGACGGACGCCGGATACCCCTGATAGTGCAGGAAAGACGGCACCGCGTGCTCTTTGCGGATAAATCGCTCCACTTCGTCGTTGATCTCCTGGGTTGTTACGCCGGGCTTTACCAATTCCCCTGCCAAGGCACGGGCAGCCGCGGTAAGTTTTCCCGCCCTGCGCATCAAGTCGATCTCCTCTGAGGATTTGAGAATGATCATATCGTTTTCATCTCCCCAGCGCGTGGAGGATCGCCTGCGAGGTCTCGGCCACGGAGGGCTGATTCTCAACAGGCTTCAGAACGCCCCGGGACTTGTAGAAGTCCTTCAGCGGCTCTGTCTCTTTGTGATAGACCGCGAGGCGCTGTTCCACGACCTCGGGGTCATCGTCGTGACGGCGGACGAGCTTTCCGCCGCACTTGTCGCACACGCCCTCCTGCTTGGGGGGGACGGCGACCACGTGATAGCTGGCTCCGCAGTGCTCGCACACCCGGCGGCCCGCCATGCGCTCCTCGATCTCCTGATCGGAGATCTCGATGGAGATCACGTCGTCAAAATTGATCCCGGCCTTTTCCAGAGCCTCCGCCTGCGCGATGGTGCGGGGGACGCCGTCCAGAATATAGCCGTTGGCGCAGTCCGGCTCGGCCAGCCGGTCCGTGATGACGCCGATGATGACGTCATCAGGGACCAGCTTGCCCGCGTCCATGAAGGACTTGGCCTTCATGCCGGTGGGCGTGCCGTTCTTAATGGCTGCACGGAGAATGTTGCCGGTAGATATCGTGGGAATGGAAAACTCCTTGCACAGGATCTCAGCCTGCGTGCCTTTGCCGGCGCCGGGGGCGCCCAACAGGATCAGTTTCATTCCAGTTCGCCTCTTTCTTATTCAAGAAAACCCTTATACTGGCGCATCAGCATCTGGGACTCCAGAGCCTGCACCGTTTCCAGTGCGACGCCCACGATAATGATGACAGAGGTGCCGCCCACACCCAGCGTGTTGTTGCCGATCACGCGGCCCGCCACCAGCGGGCACAGAGCGACAATGCCCAGATAGATGGCGCCGAAGAGCGTCACCTTGCTCAGGACCTTACGGATAAAGTCCACGGTGGGCTTGCCCGGACGGAAGCCGGGGATGAAGCCGCCCTGCTTCTTCAGGTTGTTGGCAATTTCCACGGGGTTGAACTGAATGGTGGAGTAGAAATAGCTGAAGCCGATGATGAGGATAAAGTACACCACCATATAGAGAACGGACTTCGTGTCCAGGAACTGAGCCAGCGCGTAGCTGAACGTTCCCTCCTCGCCCACGCCGGTGAACGCCATGATGGTGGCCGGCAGAGAAGCGATGGACTGGGCGAAGATGATGGGCAGAACGCCCGCCATATTCACCTTCATGGGAAGCGTGGAGCTCTGGCCGCCGTACATCTTCCGGCCCACCTGCCGCTTGGCATACTGGACGGGAATGCGGCGCTCGGCGCCGTTGATGAACACGATGAACACGATCAGAGCCAGAATACCGACCAGAATCAGCACCACAGCCCAAGGGGCCATCGCCTGATCGAGCACGGACTGCGCCATGGACTCGGTATAGCCGGAGGCCGTCAGGCTGTCCAGCGTCAGGCTGCCGCTCTTCACGTTGGACCAGGTCTGAACGCCCGTGACGAGGTTGGAGACCATGGTGGGCACGCGGGAGAGGATGCCGGCAAACAGGATGATGGAAATGCCGTTGCCGATACCGAACTCGGTGACCTGCTCGCCCATCCACATCACGAAGGAGGACCCGGCGATGAAGGAGACGATGATGACCAGCGCAGGCCAGATGCCGTCGTCCGTCAGGATGCCGTAACGCTTCATAATCATGTAGTAGCCGAACGCCTGAAGAATGGCGATGGCCACCGTCGCGTAACGGGTGATGGACTGGATCTTCTTGCGGCCCTCCTCGCCGCCGTCCTTCGCCAGCCGCTCCAGAGCGGGGATGGCGACGGTCAGCAGCTGGATGATGATGGAGCTGTTGATATAGGGCTGGATGCTCAGAGCAAAGACCGTTGCGTTTGCAAACGCGCCGCCGCTCATGACGTTATACAGCCCCAGGATCGTGGTGGACTGGCTGTTGAGATAGCTCGACAGCGTGTCCACGTCCACATAAGGAACGGTGATGGCGTTGCCGATGCGGAAGATGAGCAGGATCAGCAGCGTGAAGATGATCTTTTTGCGCAGCTCGGGGATACCCCACGCCTTGCGAATCGTCTGGATCACGTTACTTCACCTCGGCCTTTCCGCCGGCTGCCTCGATTGCCTCCTTGGCAGACGCGGAGAAGGCAGAGGCCTGCACCGTCACCTTCTTGGTGACCTTGCCGTTGCCAAGCACCTTGTATCCATAAGTGCATTTGGAGAGGATGCCCTTGCTGAGCAGCGCCTCCGCCGTGACGGTCTCGCCGTCCTCAAAGGCGTTCAGCGCGCTGAGGTTGATGACCTCCAGCGGCTTGGCGAAGATGTTGTTGAAGCCGCGCTTGGGGATGCGGCGGGCCAGAGGCATCTGGCCGCCTTCGAAGCCGATACGGACCTTGCCGCCGCTGCGGGCCTTCTGGCCCTTGTGGCCGCGGCCGCCGGTCTTGCCGTTGCCGCTGCCGGCGCCCCGGCCCTTGCGATAAGCCTTCTGGACGGAGCCTTCGGCGGGAGACAGTTCATTGAGTTTCATAGTTCCGTGCCTCCTTACTTCACTTCAGTGACCTGCAGAAGATAGCCGATCTTGGCGATCTTGCCGCGGGTCTGGTCGTTGTCGGGCTGCACGGTAACGTCTCCGATCTTGCGCAGGCCCAGAGAATTTGCGGTGGCGATCTGCTTTTCCAGACGGCCGTTCAGGCTCTTGACGAGCTTAATATTCAAGTTTGCCATTTTAAGCTCCTCCTTAACCAACGATCTCGCTGACGCTCTTACCGCGAACCCGGGCGACCTCCTCGGGGCCGCGCATGGAACGCAGGCCCTCGAAGGCGGCGGCGACCACGTTGTTGGGGTTGTTGGAGCGCAGGCACTTGGTACGGATATCCTTGATGCCGGCCGCTTCGACGACGGCACGCACGGCGCCGCCGGCGATCACGCCGGTACCGGGGGCGGCGGGCTTCATCAGCACGCGGCCCGCGCCGGCCTCGCCGATCACCTCGTGGGGGATGGTGGAACCGGACAGGGTCACGGAGATCATGTTCTTCTTGGCGGCTTCCAGACCCTTGCGGATAGCCTCGGGGACCTCGGCGGCCTTGCCCAGGCCATAGCCGACCTTGCCCTTCTGGTCGCCGACGACGACCAGGGCGGAGAATTTCATCACGCGGCCGCCCTTGACGGTCTTGGACACTCGGTTGAGGGCAACAACCTTCTCGGCGTACTCGCTGGGCTCTCTTTCAAATCTAGGCATGTTGTTTACCTCCTCCGATCAAAACTTCAGGCCGCCCTCACGGGCGCCCTCGGCCAGTGCCTGCACACGGCCGTGATACAGATAGCCGCCGCGGTCGAAAACAACGTTCTCGATCCCCTTGGCCTTGGCACGCTCGGCGACGAGCTTGCCCACGGCGGTGGCGGCGGCGACGTTTCCGCCGTAGCCTTCGATCTCCTTATCCAGAGAAGAAGCGGAAACCAGAGTCTTGCCCTCCACATCGTCGATGATCTGGGCATAGATGTTGGCCTCGCTGCGGAACACGTTCAGACGGGGAGCAGCGGCAGTGCCGGAGACCTTGGAACGCACTCTCTTATGACGCTTGATACGCTGGGCATTGGTATTCGGTCTTTTAATCATATCGGCACACCTCCTTACTTCTTGGCGCCGGTCTTACCGACCTTGCGCCGGATGACCTCGTCAGCATACTTGATGCCCTTGCCCTTATAAGGCTCAGGCGGGCGCTTCTCGCGGACCTCGGCGGCAAACTGGCCCACAGCCTGCTTGTCGCAGCCGCGAATGATGATTTTATTGGGAGCGGGGACGTCAATGGTGATGCCCTCGATCTCAGAAACGATCACCTGATGGGAAAAACCAAGGTTCATGACCAGGTTCTTGCCCTCCTTGGCCACACGGTAGCCAACGCCGTTGACCTCGAGCTCCTTGCTGAACTCGTGGGTCACGCCCTCCACCATGTTGTGCAGCAGCGTGCGGGTCAGGCCGTGCAGAGACTTGTGCAGCTTGTCCTCGGAGGGACGCTCCACGGTGATCGTGTTGCCGTCCTGCTTGATAATCATTTCGGGACGCAGAGCCCGGGTGATCTCACCCTTGGGGCCCTTCACAGTGACCACATTACCCTCGGCCACGTTGACGGTAACGCCGGCGGGAACGGTAATGGGCATTCTGCCGATTCTAGACATAATTCAATACCCTCCTTACCAGACGAACGCCAGGACTTCGCCGCCGACGTGCAGCTCGCGGGCCTTCTTGTCGGTCATGACGCCCTTAGACGTGGAAACGATCGCGATACCCAGGCCGCGGAGCACGCGGGGCAGCTCATCGGCGCCCACGTAAACGCGCAGGCCGGGCTTGCTGACACGGCGGAGGCCGGAAATGACCTTCTCCTTGCCGGCATTGTACTTCAGCGTGATGTGGATCATGCCCTGCAGGCCGTCATCCACCACCTGGAAGTTCTTGATGTAGCCCTCGTCCAGCAGGATCTGAGCGATGCTCTTCTTCATGTTGGAGGCGGGGACATCAACGGTGTCGTGCTTTGCGCTGTTGGCGTTGCGGATGCGGGTGAGCATATCCGCAACAGGATCTGTGATGTGCATGGATATTTCCTCCTGTTTTAGAGTTACGGTCAAGGACCGTTGAGGCAGCGAGGTATCACTATGAATGGAGCAGTCCGCTCGCGCGTGGTGCCCAATTCACAGTGACCTTTCGCCATCCTTTTAACCAAGGGCTTTCGCCCGAAGTTACGTGTGTTGCCGGGGCGCCTGAATTAGAAGGACGCCTTCCGGACGCCGGGGATCTCGCCCTTGTAGGCCAGCTCACGGAAGCAGATACGGCAGATGCCGTAGTCCCGGAGATAGGCGTGGGGGCGGCCGCAGAGCTTGCAGCGGTTGTACTTCCGGGAAGAGAACTTCGCGGGAGCCTGCTGCTTGAGGATCATAGACTTCTTAGCCATTCTTCTCTTCCTTCCTTTTACTTGGCGAAGGGAGCGCCGACCTGCTCGAGCAGGGCGCGGGCTTCCTCGTCGGTCTTGGCGGTGGTGCAGACGACCACGTCCATGCCGCGGATCTTGTCGATCTTGTCATACTCGATCTCCGGGAAGATCAGCTGCTCCTTGATGCCCAGAGCATAGTTGCCGCGGCCGTCGAAGGAGTTGGGGTTGATGCCCTGGAAATCACGCACGCGGGGCAGGGCCACGTTGAACAGACGGTCCAGAAACTCCCACATCTTGTTGCCGCGCAGGGTGACCTTCGCGCCGATGGGCATGTCCTCGCGGAGCTTGAAGTTCGCGATGGACTTGCGGGCCTTGGTGATGATGGGCTTCTGGCCGGTGATCTGGGTCAGGTCGCCGACAACGTTCTCGAGGACCTTGGAGTTCTCGCGGGCCTCGCCGCAGCCGACGTTCACGACCACCTTGTCGATCTTGGGGATCTGCATGACGCTCTTGTAGCCAAACTGCTTCATGAGCGCGGGAGCGACTTCGGCGGTGTACTTTTCCTTCAGTCTTGCCATATCTGTCTACTCCCCTTTCTCACAGCGCGGCGCCGCAGTGCTTGCACACGCGGACGCTCTTGCCGTTTTCGATCTTGTGAGCCACGCGGGTGGCCTTGCTGCACTTGGGGCAGACGACCTGCACCTTGCAGCTGGCGATCGCGGCCTCGCGCTTGACGATGCCGCCCTGCTCGCCCTGCTTGCGGGGCTTGACGTGGCAGGTCACCATGTTGATGCCCTCCACAACGACCTTGCTGGACTTGGGAACGCTGCCCAGCACCTTGCCCTGCTTGCCCCGGTCCTTGCCGGAGAGGACGACCACGGTGTCGCCCTTTTTGATATTCATAGACATATCAGGCGTCCTCCTCAAATCACTTCGGGAGCCAGAGACAGGATCTTCATATAATCCTTGTCACGCAGCTCGCGTGCAACCGGCCCGAAGATACGGGTCCCTCTGGGGTTCTGGTCGTCCTTGATGAGGACGGCGGCGTTGTCGTCGAAGCGGACGTAGGTACCGTCGTTGCGGCGGATGCCCTTGGCGCTGCGGACGATGACGGCCTTGACGACCTCACCCTTCTTCACGGTACCGCCGGGCTGGGCCTTGCGGACGGACGCCACAATAACGTCGCCGATGTTGCCGAACTTGCGGGTGGAGCCGCCCAGAACGCGGATGCACTTGATTTCCTTGGCGCCGGTGTTATCGGCGACCTTCAGATAAGTTTCCTGTTGGATCATAACTCGGCACCTCCTTACTTCGCTTTTTCGATGATCTCAACCACGCGCCACCGCTTGTCCTTGGACAGGGGACGGGTCTCCATCACCTTCACCTTATCGCCGATGCCGCACGCGTTTTCCTCGTCATGGGCCTTCAGCTTATAGGTACGGCCAACGATCTTCTTGTACAGAGGATGGGCCACGCGGTCCTCGATCGCCACAACCACGGTCTTGTCCATCTTGTCGGACACGACCTTGCCAACTCTCGTCTTCCGGGAGGAAGTTCTCGCCATTTCACTCATGTTCACTTACCTCCTTACTGCTTGTCGGAAGCCTGAAGCTCCCGCAAAACGGTCTTGACTCGGGCAATATCGTGCTTGGTCTCCCGGATCTTCAGGGGATTGTCAAGCTGATTGGTGGCGTGCTGCATACGCAGGAAAAACAGATCCTTCTTCAGGCCGGTCAGCTTCTCGTTGAGCTGCTCGGCATTCATCTTGCGAACTTCACTTGCCTTCATCTTACTCACCTGCTTCCTGAGCCTCCGAAGCGGCCTCGCGGACAACGATCTTCGTCTTGACGGGCAGCTTGTGGCTGGCCAGACGCAGCGCCTCGCGGGCAGTCTCTTCGGGAACGCCGGCGATCTCAAACATGACACGGCCGGGCTTCACAACTGCGACCCAAAACTCGGGGGAACCCTTACCGGAACCCATACGGGTGTCGGCGGGCTTCTTGGTCACGGGCTTATCGGGGAAGATCTTGATCCAGACCTGACCGCCGCGCTTGGTGTAGCGGGTCATGGCGATACGGGCCGCTTCGATCTGGTTGCTGGTGATCCAGCCGGGCTCCAGAGCCTGGAGGCCGAACTCACCGTAAGTCACCGTATTGCCGCGGGTGGCCTTGCCGGTCATGCGGCCGCGGTGAACGCGGCGGTACTTAACTCTCTTGGGCAGAAGCATTATTGAGCTCCTCCTTCCTTCTTGGGTTCAGCGCTGGCCGCGGGAGCCGCAGCCGGACGGGGATTGTTGACACGGTTGAGACCGCCCTGGGGCGCGCGGTTGAAGCCGCCCTGACCGCGGTTGAAGCCGCCCTGGCCGCCGCGGTTGAAGCCGCCGGGACGACGGTCGCCGCTCTGGCCGCCGCGGTTGAAGCCGCCGGGACGGCGGTCGCCGCCGCGGAAGTCGCCGTCACGGCGGGGGCGGCGCTCACGACGCTCCTGATAGGGCTTCGTGGTGTCCATGGTGCGGGGCGTGGTGCGCAGGGTCTGAGAGAGGACCTCGCCCTTGTACACCCAGACCTTCACGCCGATACGGCCGAAGGTGGTGGCAGCCTCCGCAAAGCCGTAATCAATGTCGGCGCGGATGGTCTGCAGGGGGATGGTGCCCTCGTGATAGTGCTCAACGCCGGCGATCTCGCGGCCGCCCAGACGGCCGGAGCAGCAGCACTTGATGCCCTTGGCGCCGGCGCGCATGGCGCGGGCCATGGCGTTCTTCATGGCGCGGCGGTGGCTGATGCGCTTCTCGAGCTGCTGAGCGATGCTCTCCGCCACGAGCTGAGCGTCCATGTCGGGGTTGCGGACCTCGACGATGTTCAGCTTCACCTTCTTGCCGATCAGCTTCTCAACGGCCAGACGATACTGCTCGATCTGCTCGCCGCCCTTGCCGATCACCATGCCCGGACGGGCGCAGTGCAGGAAGACGGTGACCGTGTCGCTGCTGCGCTCGATCTCGATCTTGGGAACGCCGGCGCCGTAGAGGGCCTTCTTGAGATACTTGCGGATCTTCTGGTCCTCAACGATCAGGTCGCCGACCTTCTCATCACTGGCATACCAACGGGAATCCCAGTCTTTGATGACGCCCACGCGCATGCCGTGGGGATTCACTTTCTGTCCCATAAAACTGTCTCCTCCCTCTTATGCCTTTTCCGCCACGGCCAGCGTGACGTGAGAGCTTCTCTTGTTGATGCGGTACGCGCGGCCCTGCGCCCGGGGCATCATCCGCTTCAGGATGGGGCCGGGGGTGGCAAAGACTTCGCTGACGTACAGCTTGCTGGGATCCATCGCAAAGTTGTTCTCCGCATTGGCGGCGGCGCTCTTGAGCAACTTGAGCAGCGGCTCGGAGGCGGCCTTGGGAGTCTGCATCAGGATCGCCATGGCGGTGCCCACGTCCTTGCCGCGGATCAGATCGCAGACGATCTGGATCTTGCGGGGAGCGATGCGGACATAGCGCAGATAGGCTTTGGCTTCTTTGTTTTCCATATTTCGCATCCTCCTTCTTCTTACTTATCCTTGGCGTGTCCGCGGAACGTGCGAGTGGGGGCGAACTCGCCCAGCTTGTGGCCGACCATGTCCTCCTGAATATAGACAGGCACGTGCTTGCGCCCGTCGTGGACGGCGATGGTGTGGCCGACGAAAGCGGGATAGATGGTGGAGCTGCGGCTCCAGGTCTTGAGGACCTGCTTTTCGTTCTTCTCGTTCATTGCCTCAACGCGCTTCAGAAGCTCCGGGGCAACATACGGGCCTTTTTTAATGGATCTGCTCATATTTCAACCTGCCTCCTTACTTCTCGTTCCGCCGCTTGACGATGAACTTGCTGGTGGGGTTCTTGCCCTTGCGGGTCTTGTAACCCATGGCGGGCTTGCCCCAAGGCGTCACAGGACCGGGACGGCCGACGGGCGCACGGCCCTCGCCGCCGCCGTGGGGGTGGTCGTTGGGGTTCATGACGCTGCCGCGGACCGTGGGACGCCAACCCATGTGGCGCTTGCGGCCGGCCTTGCCGATGTTGATGTTCTCATGCTCGATGTTGCCGACCTGCCCGATGGTGGCCAGGCAGTTGGTCCGCACGATGCGCACCTCGCCGGAGGGCATACGGATCTGAGCGTCGCCGTTCTCCTTGGCCATCAGCTGAGCGGCCGTGCCGGCGGAGCGCACCAGCTGGGCGCCGTTGCCGGGATGCAGCTCGATGTTGTGAATGATGGTGCCCACGGGGATCTTCTCGATGGGCAGCGCGTTGCCGGGCAGAATGTCGGCGTCGGGACCGGTCATGATCTTGTGGCCGGCCTTCATGCCAACAGGCGCCAGGATGTAGCGCTTCTCGCCGTCCTCATACTGGATCAGGGCGATGTTGGCGCTGCGGTTGGGATCGTACTCCAGACGCAGGACGGTAGCGATACCTTCCTTGTCGCGCTTGAAGTCGATGATGCGGTACTTGCGCTTGTTGCCGCCGCCGCGGTGGCGGACGGTGATGCGGCCGTAGCTGTTGCGGCCGGAGGACTTCTTCAGAGACTCGGTGAGGCTGGGCTCGGGCTTGGCTTTCTTGTCAATGCCGTCGAAACCGGAAACCGTCATCTGTCTTCTGGAAGGCGTCGTCGGCTTATAAGTTTTAATAGACATCGCTTAACACTCCTTCAGTTTAATCAGTTCCGGTCTTAGACCATGCCCTCGAAGAACTCGATGGTCTTGGAGTCGTCGCTCAGCTGGACATAGGCCTTCTTCCAGGTCTTGGTCATGCCGGGACGGCCCGCGCCCTGACGCTTTTCCTTGCCGGAAACGGTCAGCGTGTTCACGCTCTTGACCTTGACGCCGAAGATCTCCTCAACGGCCTTCTTGATCTCGACCTTGCCGGCGTCCTTGGCGACCTCGAAGACGTACTTCTTATCGGCCGCGCCGGACATGGCGCGCTCGGTGATGATGGGGCGGATGATGATATCGTAACTGGTGGCCATTATGCGAACACCTCCTCGATTTTGGCGAGCGCAGTCTGGTCGATGACCAGCTTCTTGGCATTCAGAATGTCATAAACGCTCAGGATGGTGGCGGTGGTGGTGGAGACGCCGGGGATGTTCCGGGCGCTCTTGACAACGGTCTCGTCCTTCTCGGGAATGACGACCACGGCCTTGCCGTCGGCCTTCACGGCGGTGAGGAACTTGCGGAAGTCCGCGGTCTTGATGGCGTCCATCTTGATGGCGTCCACCACGACCAGCTCGCCCTCCGCGACCTTGGCGGACAGGACGGACTTGAGCGCCAGGCGCTTGGCCTTCTTGTTCATCACATAGCTGTAATCCCGGGGCTTCGGGGCAAACACGATGCCGCCGTGGGTCCACTGGGGGGCGCGGGTGCTGCCCTGACGGGCGTGGCCGGTGCCCTTCTGGCGCCAGGGCTTGCGGCCGCCGCCGGAGACCTCAGCGCGGGTCAGGGCGCTCTGGGTGCCCTGACGGCAGTTGGCCAGATGGTTCTTCACAGCCTCGTGGACGACCGCTTCATTCGGCTCGATGCCAAAGACGGCGTCGCTCAGAGTGACCTCGCCGACCTTCGCGCCGGACATATTCAAAACTTCAACAGTAGGCATATTCTAAGCACCCCTTTCTTACTTGTTTCTTGCAGAAGCCTTCTGCGGGTTGCGGCCGGAGGCCTTCTGCGGGTTGTTGCTGATGCCGGACTCCACGTTCTTGACGCGGTGGGTCTTGACGGTGGTCTTGACGGTGACCAGGCTGCCCTTGGCACCGGGGACCGCGCCGCAGACGACCAGCATGTTCAGCTCGGGGTCGACCTTCACAACGCTCAGGTTCTGCACGGTGACCTGATCCACGCCCATGTGGCCGGCGCCGATCTTGCCCTTGAAGATCTTGGACGGATCGGAAGAAGAGCCCATGGAACCGGCGTGACGGTGAACAGGGCCGCCGCCGTGGCTGGTGGGGGTCCGCTGGGCGCCCCAGCGCTTGATGACGCCGGCGTAGCCGTGGCCCTTGCTGGTGCCGGTCACGTCCACGAAGTCGCCGGCCTTGAAGGTGTCGGCCTTGACCAGATCGCCGATATTCAGCTCGGCGGCGTTGTCCAGCTTGAACTCGCGCAGGTGCTTCTTGGGGCTGACGCCGGCCTTGGTCAGGTGGCCCAGCTCGGGCTTGTTCAGCTTCCGCTCGGCCACGTCCTCATAGCCGAGCTGAACGGCCTCGTAGCCGTCCTTCTCCTGCGTCTTCTTCATGGTGACGACGCAGGGACCGGCTTCGATCACGGTAACGGGGATCACGTGACCGTTTTCATCAAAGATCTGGCTCATGCCGACCTTTTTGCCGATGATTGCTTTCATGTATGTTCCTCCTTAAAGGTTATTGGTCGGCTTAGATACGGCCGGGGCCGCATTGCTCTGCCGACGTGACCCGTCCGCCCCGCAAGTCGGCGGACATTGGGTGAGCAACGAATGAGGTTTGGAGAAAGGCGCCTTACAGCTTGATCTCGATCTCAACGCCCGCAGGCAGCTCCAGAGCCATCAGCGCTTCCACAGTCTTGGGAGTGGAGCGGGTGATGTCGATCAGGCGCTTGTGGGTGCGGCGCTCGAACTGCTCGCGGCTGTCCTTGTACTTGTGGACGGCGCGCAGGATGGTGACGACTTCCTTCCGGGTGGGCAGAGGGATGGGGCCGGAGACCTCGGCGCCGGTGCGCTTGGCGGTCTCGACGATCTTCTCTGCGCTCTGGTCGATGACCTGATGGTCATAGGCCTTCAGACGAATGCGGATCATTTGCTTTTGTGCCATGGTTGTTTCCTCCTGAATTTCGTACATAGTTTTTTCTGCTCCGAAAACTGTGTACGGCGGGAAGTTTTTCTGTACGCTTATCCGTGCGTATCATTCCAGCTCATGAAAAATACCGGCGCAAAACGGCCGGTATCCAGACATGGCGCAGCGATCTACGCAACGTGCAGATTCCTTCTCAGCCGCCCGATTATCGGACATACTCCCCGGAAGTTACCGCGGCGTGCCGCGCAATCTCCCGGTTCATCGCAGTTTGCGCGTTTCAGACGCAGTTCGCCCAACACGCGCTCAATTATTGTACAATAGGGCCAGTTCGATGTCAAGAGCAAAATGAGAAAAAATGTACATTTTTCAGGTGTTTTTCCCTTGACGCCCGCGCCGCGCCGTTTTCCCGGTCCGGAGCGCCGCGGAAGCGTGCATATATATTATAATGTATAGTCCCAGTCTCCCCGTCCCGCGCCAGTCACATACACTCTTCCGCGTGTGTCCCGCTCTCCGTTCATATTTTCCCGTTTCTTACGTCGTTTCCGTAAATTTTTATGAATATTTGCGTGTTCTTTTTCTTGTAACCTGCGGACGGATATAGTACAATGGTGGTATCTCAGAACAGCCCCGGCGGGCGGCGCGCTCGCGGGCCGAGGGAAAGGAACTTGTTTGCATGGATACCATCTATGTCACCGGACACCGCAACCCCGACACGGACTCCATCGTCTCCGCCATGGCCTACGCCGCCCTGCGCAACTCGCTGGGCGACCGGGAATACACCGCCGCCTGCCTCGGCCGTGTCAACGACGAGACGCAGGCCGTTCTGGACCGCTTCCAGTTCAAGGCCCCCATGCTTTTGAAAAACGTGCGCACGCAGGTGTGCGATTTGGAATACGACACACCGCCGCTGCTCAACTCCGGCGTCACCGTCAGCCGCGCGTGGCACGTGATCCATCAGGATACCAACATTTCCGCCATCCCCGTCACCAACGAGGACGGGACCCTGTTCGGAATGCTCTCCGCGGGCGATATCGCGGCCTATGATATGTCCTCCGTCCGCAATCCGCAGGTCAGCGACATTCCCCTGTGCAACCTGCTCTCCGTCATCGAGGGGCAGGTCCTCAACGAGGCCGGCGAGCTGGTGGACAGCATCTCCGGCGAGGTGACCATCGCCCTGCCCGCCTCCCGGCAGAATCTGCTGTTCGACGACCGGAACAGCATCGTGATCTGCGGCGACCAGCCGGACATGATCCGCTACGCGCTGGAGCTGGGCGTTCAGTGCGTGATCGTCTGCCAGTCCGAGGTGAGCGAGGAGCTGCGCCGGATGAAGACCGAGTCCTGCCTGATCTCCACCCCCTTCGACGCGTACCGCACCGTGCGCCTGATCTGCCACTCCCTGCCCGTCAGCCGCATCTGCAAAACCAAGGACCTTGTCTGCTTCCACCTGGACGACTATATCGACGACGTGCGCGAAACGGTGCTGAAAAGCCGCTTCCGCTGCTATCCCATTCTCGACGAAAATGAGATGGTGGTGGGCACGCTGTCCCGCTTCCACCTGCTGCGTCCCAAGCGCAAGCGGGTCGTGCTGGTGGATCACAACGAGATGTCTCAGGCCGTTCAGGGGCTGGAGCAGGCGGAGATTCTGGAGATCATCGACCACCACCGTCTGGCGGATATCCAGACCGGCAATCCCATTTACGTCCGCAACGAGCCGGTGGGCAGCGCCACCACCATCGTGGCCGGAATGTATCAGGACCGGGGCCTGATGCCCTCGGCAAAGATGGCCGGGATGATGGCCGCGGCCATCCTGTCGGACACCGTAATGTTCAAGTCCCCCACCTGCACACAGCGGGACATCGACATGGCCCACCGCATGGCGCGCATCGCCAAGGTCTCGCTGGACGAGCTGGGCCACATGATCTTCTCCGTCTCAAGCGGCGATAAGCACTCCGCCGAGGAGCTGCTGATGACCGACTTCAAGGAGTTCCACATCGCGGGCCACGATCTGGGCGTGTCTCAGATCACCTGCGCGGACTCCCAGCATATGCTCGCCCGCAAGGACGAGCTGAACGCCGCGCTGCACAAGCTGCGCACGGAAAAGCATTACGATCTGGCGGTCCTGATGCTCACCGACGTTCTGCAGGAGGGCAGCCGCCTGTTCTTTGCCGGCGACGAGCAGACCATCCAGCAGGCGTTCAACTGCAAGACGGAGGACGGCAGCGTGTTCCTGCCCCACGTCATGAGCCGGAAGAAGCAGGTCATCCCCGCCCTGTCCGCCCTCTGGGGCTAAAGCTCCCCGGGAAGCGATCCGGGCCTTTTCGAAACGCTCCGGCTTCTCTGGCAGAGATCCCGGCTTCCCGAACAGCACAGCGATCCGGCCCGCGCCCCCGGCGCGGGCCGGATCTTTTCTGTGGTTTTCCGCGCGGCCGTTTTTGGGCGGGAAAAACGGCGCAGCGGGGCCTTCTCCCCGCCGCGCCGCCATCTTGTCCTCCAAGGCCAGAGAGAGCACCATGCAGCATACCAGCAATAGGCTGATGATCCGCTTTTTCATCCGGTCTATTCCGCCTTGCGCCCCTCTGCCGGGCGTTTTTTGTCTCTGCAGGAGTGAATTGTCCCGTGTGTCACGGGACAAAGGGAGGGAGGTCCCTCCCCCCTTTGTTGGTCCTCTGTTCACTTGTCGTATTTTCCAGAGCCGGTGCAGGACGCTTCATCCGGCGTCTTTCCGTGCGAGGATACCGCCGCTTTTATCCCGGTCCGGCCGCTCAGCCGCGGACGGGAGTGAGGTCGCGGTATTTAAGATACATGCTCTGCTTGGTATAGGGGTTGATGCCGGGGATATAGGCGGAGTATATGCAGTCCTCCGCAGTGGCGCTGGAGTCGGTGGCCAGCAGGCTGCTCACGCCGGTCAGCTTGCCCGTGACCCAGACGAGATCGCCCGGGTGGAGGCTGGCATTGGTGTCGTCGAAGGAGGTGTACGCCCCGGCCTCGCGCTCATGCTCCCCCGTGCTGCTGTTATAGTTGTAGATGTTGGTCACCGGCGTGGCCTGATACCAGCCGATCTGGTGGGCATAGACGCTGCGCTCCGCCACAACCACCGCCTGCTCGATGGTGCACTGGCGATTGGGGGACAGCGTGGTAGCCGAGGTGCCCTTGACCAGATCCAGCGCGTTCATGAACGCCATCGGCTCTCTGGCGTAGGACTTCACCTGTCCGTAATCGGAGTAAGAGGCCAGCTTGGAGGTATAGCTGGTGTACTTATAGTTGGAGTTCTTCTCCACATACTGCAGCGTGCGGCGGAGGAAGGTGGCCATCTGCTGGCGGTTCAGGATGCCGTCGGGGCCGAAGGTGGTGGCGGTATTTCCGGCAGTGATGCCGGCGGCATAGGCCTTGAGGGCGTAAGCGTTGTCGGTATCGGTGAAGGTGCCGGCGGGGGCGGGGGTGATCGTCTTGCCCGTCAGCTCCTCGGCCAGACGCACCGCCACGGAGCAGAACTGCAGACGGCTGATGGGCTTGGTGTAGTCGCTGCCCAGCAGGGCGGGATCCAGCAGATTGTCGTTCAGGGCCAGATTCACGTCGCCCTGAGACCAGGTGCTGGTCTTGGCGGTGGACTTCTGCGCCAGCGTGAAGGTGCCGGGATACAGCTCGGTGGTGTTCAGCGCCTGACTCTCCTCCCATTTCAGGGTGGCGTTGGCCTCCTCCTGATACCGCTTGAGGCTCATGCCCGTGCCGGAGGCATCAACGTCCCGCGAGGTCAGATGCTGCTGGAGATAGCGGTAGGAGTGGCCGCAGTATTCGCAGCTCAGCCAGTAGACGTGCTCTCCGGCGGCGTTCACGCCGATGTAGGCCTCCGCCGTGGGATACTCGCCGTTATCCGAGTGGGCCAGCTTCTCCTGCTTCAGCTCCAGCTCCGTATCCCATGCATGGGGGGCAACGTGGTTTGCATTATACTCGCACTTGCCGCAGATGGCGCAGGACCAGTAATACCGCCGGGCGTATTGGCAGGCCTGCGCATAGGTGTAGACCCGGTCGGCCGTTCTGATCTGCAAGTTGTACTTGTGGGCGGTGCACCAGTTGTCCTTCGCGGCGGCGGCGCCTGCCTTCTGGGCGGCGTAGACGTCGCTGCCGGAGTAGGTCTTGATGGTATAGGGGATCTTATAGCCGCGCTCCGCCTGAGCCGCCCTGAGCGCGGGAGCGGCGGATTCGGGAATAAACACCGTGGTCTCGGCGGTATAGAAGGGCAGGTCGCTTTGCTTCTCCCATCTGTATACTCCGGCGATGGGCAGCCAAAGGTAGGAATCCATCGCCGCGATGAACTGATACGGATCCACCTTGTCGCTGAGCCAAAGCTCTTTCAAATAGGGAGCGTAGCCGATGAAAAAGCACGTGTCCTCCGTTACCTTCTTGTCGGTGTCCAGAATGAGGGCGCGGATGCTGTCGGTGTTCTCCAGAACGTGGTAGGGGTCGGTCATGGTGGTCACACCGGTGACGAAATTTTCAAACTGCTGGGCGCTGGCCTGAGCCTGAGTGCGGGGGGTCGCCAGCGCCCGCTTGGCCTGCGCAAGAAGATCCGTTTTCCGCTCCAGATCGGCGTTCAGCTCCGCCTTCTCCTCGGCGGTATAGCGCTCGCCGGGGATCGTCAGGCTGACCTGAAGAGTGGGGAAATAGGGCGCGCTGGAGCGGACGGTGGCGGGCACGCCGTTGATCGTGGCGGAGAAGCTGTCTGCGGTCACCAGATAGCCTCCGCTCACCGTCTGATAGTTGGCGCAGTAGCCCTTGCCGGTGTCAAAGGCCAGCTTGACGGTGACGAGATAGGTGGTGCCGGCCCGGAACTGCTCCTGATACAGCTCCGGAGTGTCGATGATGACGTTGTCGCCCTCCCATTCGGTGTACTGGACGGTCGCGCCCTGAGCCATCAGATCGACGTTTCCGCTTTTGATGGACTTCACGCTGACGGGGACCTCGATGCCGTTTTCCTCTCCCGCCTTGGGCATATCAAACACGATGTCCACGTGCTTGAGCCGCGTCGCCGCCGCGAGAGCCGGCGTGGGCAGCAGCGTCAGGCACAGCGCCAGCGCCATCACCAGACTTGCAATCCGTTTCTTCATATGGTTTTCTCCTCCTTATGTCCCTTTTCCGGGCAATTTTTTGTCCTGTTCTGGAGCGGATCGTCCCGCCGCGCCGCGGGACAACGGGGATCCTCCATCCTCCCTGGCCGTCCTCTGTTCGCCTTTCTCATAAAAGCGTTTCCGCGCTTCCTCGATGCGCCGCTGCCGCTTGGCCGCCAGCTTTTCCTCGCGGCACTTGGGACAGCCGGTGGAGCTTTTCGACCGGCTCCGCACCTGCGTGCACCAGGAATGCCCCCGTTCGCATTTCCACCACACAGGGGTCCCGCTGCTGGGCGCCACGGTCTCCGGCGTCAGCGGCAGGTTTTTCTCCGCGTCCCATTCCAGAAGGATGCGCGTTCGGTTGTTTTCCTCGCAATAGCTTTTTAAGCTCACGTTATCGCCTCCCCTTGCAAGGCAACCCGTTGTTTGTTATATTATAAGTTGTACCCATGGGGACAGTTCAAGAGGAAAATGAAATTTTTGACGGAAATTTTCAGGTGATCTGCGATGAAAACACATGACGGCAGCCTGTTCCAGATCGGCGAGGTGATGAAGATCCTCGGCGTGACCCGCAAAACTCTGCTGGTCTATGAGGATATGGGCCTTCTGACTCCGGCGGTCAAGGACGAGGACAACGGTTTCCGCTTTTATACCGCCGACAATATGACCCAGATCCGCTCCATCCGTTCGCTGCAGGCTCTCGGCCTGTCGCTCAAGGAGGTGGCGGCGTATTACTACGACACGGAGAATATGGACGCCTATCTGCATCGGCTGCT
>CAKTMK010000012.1 GCA_934574045.1 uncultured Oscillibacter sp.
CGCTGGTGTAGCTCAGCTGGTAGAGCAGCTGATTTGTAATCAGCAGGTCGGGGGTTCGAATCCGTCCACCAGCTCCAAGTGAATATGGGGGAATTCCAGAGCGGTCAAATGGGGCAGACTGTAAATCTGTTGCCTTCGGCTTCGGTGGTTCGAATCCACCTTCCCCCACCATTGCGAAGCAGGCGATTTCGTCTGCTTCGCTTTTTCTTTTCCTCCTTTCACTGATTTGGTCCGCTCTGCCGCTCCACCGGCCCGTCCCCCGCGCGGGACTTCCCCACGGCGCGTCCCGCCGCAGAAGGTTCCTCGCAGGGCGCGGCACGTAGGCCGCCCCTCCGCCGCCGGAGATCTTCCGCATTGACCCGCTCTCCCCCGGCGGCAGCGCAAAATGAAATCGTCCGCTTCCGGTCCGCCGGGGGCTTCCGTCCGCTTTTGCAGACAATGGGCCAATCCGGTATAAATCACAAGAAAACTGGGAACAGTTATAAGATATCACAAGATACTTGTTGTGTCAACCCCTGTTTCACAAGATTCTTGTCTTTTCAAATTGACAAAACCAAGAAAACAGGTTACGATGTAGGAGAACTGCGTCGAACTTTGTCGAAACCGTCTTACGGAGGGGGAGAGACCATGAGCTTTGGAGAACGGATGCGGGAACGGCGGGAGCAGCTGAAGATATCCCGGAAGGAGCTGGCGGAAGCGCTGGGCGTTTCCACCTCCGCCATCGGAAACTATGAGACCGGGATCAGCGCGCCGAAGGAGGACGTGCTCCTTCGCCTGTTCGACTGCCTGCGCACCGACCCCAACACGCTCTACCGCGACCATTTCCGGGGCGGCGGCGGCGTTCTGACGCAGGAGGAGCAGACGTTTCTGGACCAGTACCGGGGCCTGTCCGCCGTGGGGCGGGACACGCTGCGCTCCGTGCTCAACGCACTGTGCGCCTATCGGGACGAGCTGGAGCAGTCCCGGCCCGCGGAGGAGCTTCGCCAGATCCCGCTTTACAGCTGCCCCGCCGCCGCGGGCTACGCCGCGCCGGTATTCGGCGAGGACTTCGACTATATCCCCGTTCAGGGCGACGTGCCCGCCGGAGCGGAGTTCGCCGTGCGCATTCAGGGGGACTCCATGACGCCGCTGATCCCGGACGGGTCGGTGGTGTACGTGAACCGGGACCCGATCCAGTCGGGCGACGTGGGCATCTTCTGCGTGGACGGCGGGATGCTGTGCAAGCAGTATTACCGCGACCCCATGGGTACGGTGTATCTCTTTTCGCTCAACCGCCGCCGGGCGGACGCGGACGTGGTGCTCACGGCCAGCAGCGGCCAGACGCTGGTTTCCTTCGGCCGGGTGATGCTCCACCGCCAGCCCCTGCCCCGGCTGTCCCTCTGAGGGCGGCTGTATGCACTATGTGACCGCAAAGCACATCCTCTCCGCGCAAAACGGCATCAATGTCTACCGCGGCTGCACCCACGGGTGCATCTACTGCGACTCCCGCAGCACCTGCTACCAGATGGACCACGCCTTTGAGGACGTGGCGGTCAAGGCCAATGCGGCGGAGCTTCTGGAGGACGCGCTGCGCCGCAGGCGCCGCCGCTGCATGATCGGGACGGGAGCCATGTGCGACCCGTATCTCCCGCTGGAGAAAACGGAGCGGCTGACCCGCCGCTGTCTGGAGGTCATCGACCGATACGGCTTCGGTGTGTCGGTGCTGACCAAGTCCGATCTGATCCTGCGGGACCTGCCCCTGCTGCAAAGCATCAACGCCAAGGCCCGAACCGTGGTCTGCACCACGCTGACCACCTTTGACGAGGAGCTGTGCCGCGTTCTGGAGCCGAACGTCTGCTCCACCTGGAAACGGTTTGAAATGCTGCGGACCATGCACGAGGCGGGCATCGCCACCGGCGTGTGGCTGTGCCCCATTCTGCCGTTTCTCAACGACACGGAGGAAAATCTCCGGGGGCTGCTGGGATACTGCTTTGACGCCGGCGTGGCGGTCATTGTGAATTTCGGTATGGGCGTCACCCTGCGGGACGGCGACCGGCAGTATTTTTACAGGAAGCTGGACGAGCACTTCCCCGGCATGAAGGAGCGGTATATCCGCGCCTTCGGCGACCGCTACTCCTGCCCCAGCCCCCGCCATCGGGAGCTGACCCGCATCCTGCGGTCGGAGTGCCGCGCCCGGGGCGTCATCTGCGGGGCGGAGGAGGCCATGGCGTACCTGATGCGCTTTGAGGACCGCTCCGCCGGAGAGCAGCTCTCCCTTTTCTAAACACGCGCACCCCGGCGGCCTGCCGGGGCGCTTTTTTCTCCTCCGCGGCGAAACAGCAGAAAAAGTCGAGCGCTTTTTCCCGCCGCGCGGTAGAATCTGGAGCTGTCAGGAGATGAATGAAAATGAAAGAGCAGACTTTGGCCGTCCAGCGGATGCAGGACTATATCGCGGAGCATCTGGAGGAGGAGATCACCCTCGCCCAGCTCGCGGAGCAGTCCCTGTTCTCCCCGTGGCACTCGTACCGCCTGTTCCGGGCCTACACCGGCCTGTCCCCCGCGGCGTATATCCGGCGGCTGCGCCTGACCCGCTCCGCCCGCCGCCTGAAGGACGGGAGCTGCCGCGTGACCGACGCGGCCTATGCCTGCGGCTTCGGCAGCGTGGACGGCTATCAGCGGGCGTTTCTGCGGGAGTTCGGCTGTAACCCCGGCGATTACGTCCGCACCAAAGCGCCCATCGCTCTGTTCATCCCCTACGGCGTCAAATTCAGAGAGCTGCGAAAGGAGATCTCAGACATGGAAAATTTGCAGAGCGTTTTCGTTCAGGTGATCCGCAAGCCCGCCCGCCGGGTCATTCTCAAGCGCGGCGTAAAGGCCGACAATTACTTCCCCTACTGCGAGGAGGTGGGCTGCGACGTGTGGGGCCTGCTGACCAGCATGGACTCCCTGTGCGGCGAGCCGGTGTGCCTGTGGCTGCCCGCGAAGTACAAAAAGCCCAACACCTCCACCTACGTTCAGGGCGTGGAGGTCCCCGCCGGTCAGGACGGCTCCGTACCGGAGGGCTTTGACGTGATCGACCTGCCCGCAGCGGAATACCTGATGTTTCAGAGCGAGCCGTTCCGGGAGGAGGACTACGCCCAGACGATCCTCGGCGTGCAGCAGGCGATGGACCGCTATTCCCCCGCGCTCATCGGCTGCGAATGGGACGATGAAAATCCCCGCATTCAGTTGGAGCCTCGCGGTGAGCGCGGCTACATCGAGCTGCGGGCGGTGAAGCCCCTCTCCGGACGCTGAGCCGGACGCGCAAAGGCCCGGGAGACGGAATGCGTCTCCCGGGCTTCTTCGTTTTTATGGGGCCGCCTGTGCGGCTTTTCCAGCGTCCGTGCGCCGTCCGCGCCGGTCTGCCAAGTCCCGGCGGTTTGAGCGCAGTTCTTTTTTGCTCCGCGTTTGAAGCCAGCGTCATACCGGCGTCCGGCACGTCAAATGGATATGCGCAGGAGCGGACGGGGCACGCTCTCGGCAATACATACGCATAAAACCGTCTGCCACCGGCCCGCAAGGGCACCGGCACACTAACAGCGGAACCGACCGCATCTGCTCGAAAGATGGATAACTGTTTTGCGCAGCAGCCGTTTCGCCGATCTTTACCTGCAATTCCATCTGCGGTCTGCGCTTCATGATGCCAAAAAGCGTCGGAGTTTTCCAGATCGTCAAACGCCGCAGACCATTCGCATACACGAAAAAACCGCGGAGCCGCAATGGCTCCGCGGTTTCTTTGTTTGGTGACCCGGCGGGGATTCGAACCCCGGACCCGCTGCTTAAAAGGCAGCTGCTCTGCCAACTGAGCTACCGGATCAGATGAGACATCCCAAGCGCCGAGTCAAAGGGATTGGCTGGGACGGCTGGACTCGAACCAGCGGATGAGGGAGTCAAAGTCCCTTGCCTTACCACTTGGCTACGCCCCAAGATGGAAGTAAAAACAGAGGGAACCGGGGCACCCCCGATCCCCTCTGTTCATTCTGGGGTGGGTGATGGGACTCGAACCCACGACACCCGGAACCACAATCCGGTGCTCTACCAATTGAACTACACCCACCACATATGATCGACACGCGCTTGTACTGAGATCGTCCCATTAAAGGGAACTGGTACGCCAGAAGGGATTCGAACCCCTGGCCTACTGCTTAGAAGGCAGTTGCTCTATCCACCTGAGCTACTGGCGCATAGTGTTGGAGCAGGTGACGAGAATCGAACTCGCATCCCCAGCTTGGAAGGCTGGTGCCCTGACCATTGTGCTACACCTGCGTATGCCCTCCATGGAAACGTCAGCTTTAGTATAATAGCATACATCCCGCACCCTGTCAAGAAGAAAAATGCGGCTCCCGCCGCATTTTTCTCCTCCGCCGGGTCAGGCGTAGGTGTCGATGATGCTGGTCTGGGGCGGCAGCATCTGCAGCAGCTCCTGCGCAGCCAGCTCCTGGGAATCCATCACCTTTTTCTCCACGGAGATGGAGGCCTGCTGCTGGATGGCGGCGGCGCTCATCGTCATGCTCATCGCGGCGATCCCGTTCATCATATCCATGAAAACCGCTCCTTTCGCGTCCTCTGTTTTCTTTATCGGCAGCTTTTCAAAAATGATAACTCCTTTACGGAAAGTTTCCGCACCGCCCGCCGCTCCGGCGCATACGATGTCAGGACGGGAGCGCTTTGGGGCATTCCCGTGGGTAAAGGAGGATTTCTGCCATGATGATCGATCTTGAACACGTGGCGCTGACGTATCAATCGCCGGACGGAGAGATCGAGGCATTGCGGGACATATCGTTTACGGTGGAGGAGGGGGAGTTTGTCAGCATCGTGGGGCCGTCCGGCTGCGGAAAGTCCACGCTGCTGAGCCTGATCTGCGGGCTGGAGCCGCCCACCGGCGGCCGCGTCCTTGTGGACGGGAAGCCGGTGACCGCCCCCTCCGGCCGGGTGGGGCTGATGCCCCAGCGGGACCAGCTTTTTGAATGGCGGACCATCTGGGGCAACGTGACGCTGGGACTGGAGCTGGAGGGCGGGCCGGGCGGCGCCGCCAAGGCGCAGACCCAAATGCTTCTGGAGCAGTATGGACTGGGCGCCTTCGCCCAGAAGCGCCCCTCTCAGCTCTCCGGCGGGATGCGCCAGCGCTGCGCCCTGATCCGGACACTGGCCACCGGCCCCCGGCTGCTGCTGCTGGACGAACCGTTTTCCGCGCTGGACTATCAGACGCGGCTGTCCGTCTCCGCGGACATCCACGGCATCATCCGCCGGGAGCACAAGACCGCCCTGCTGGTGACGCACGATATTTCCGAGGCCATCAGTCTTTCCGACCGGATCGTGGTCCTGAGCCGCCGGCCCGCCGTGGTCCGGTCCATCCACGATCTGTCCGCGCTGCGGACGCTCTCGCCCATGGAGCGGCGGGACGCGCCCGCGTTCCGTGAATTTTTCAATACCATCTGGAAGGAGCTGGATATCAATGTCTGATTCGACTCCCTCCCCCCGGAGAGTGGCCTATCTCCGGGAAAAGCGGCGGGAGCGGAACGCCGTCCGGGCCGTGCAGCTGGCTCTGCTGGCGGTCCTGCTGGCCATGTGGGAGCTGTCGGCCCGCCTTGGGTGGATCGACGCGTTCGTAGTCAGCTCCCCCGCCCGCGTGATCGCCACGCTGGCGGGCCTGACCCACAGCGGCGAGCTTTGGGTCCATCTGGGCGTTTCCTGTCTGGAGACGGCCGCAGGCTTCCTGCTGGGAACGCTCTGCGGCACACTGATCGCGGTGGTGCTGTGGTGGAGCACGTTTTTGTCCCAGGTGCTGGACCCGTATCTCGTGGTGCTCAACGCGCTGCCCAAGACCGCACTGGGGCCGATCTTCATCGTCTGGATCGGGGCGGGGACGGCGTCCATCGTCGCCATGACGCTGGCCATCTCCCTGATCGTGACCATTTTGAATATGCTGGTGGGCTTCGTCTCCACCGACGAGCAGAAGGTGCGGCTGCTGCGCTCCATGGGCGCCAGCCGGGGGCAGATCCTGTGCAAGCTGGTGCTGCCAGCCAACCTTCCCGCCCTGTTCAACACTCTCCGGGTCAACGTAGGCCTTTCCTGGGTGGGTGTAATCATGGGTGAATTTCTGGTTTCCAAGGCCGGACTTGGGTACCTGATCGTGTACGGTTCTCAGGTCTTCAACATGGATCTGGTGATGGCCTCCGTCCTCGTGCTTGCGGCGGCGGCGGTGGTCATGTACCAGCTCGTGCTGAGGCTGGAAAAATATTTGAAAAAACGTTTAGGAGTGATCGCATGAAGAAAAAGATCTGTATCCTCTGCGTCGCCGTGATCGCGGCGGTGGCCGTCGTCTGCACCTGCATCGACCCCGGGAAAACGGAGACCGTCCGGCTGAACGAAGTCACCCACTCGGTCTTTTACGCCCCGCAGTACGTGGCCTTGAAGCTCGGCTTTTTCAAGGAACAGGGCGTGAACGTGGAGCTGACCAACGGCGGCGGCGCAGACAAGGTGATGACCGCCGTTCTGTCCGGGCAGAGCGACATCGGCCTCGCGGGGCCGGAGGCGTGCATCTACGTTTACAATCAGGGCAAAGACGACTACCCCCGCATCTTCGCCCAGCTCACCAAGCGGGATGGCTCGTTTCTGGTGGGCCGGGAGGCGGGCGCCTTCCAGTGGTCCGACCTGAAGGGGAAAACGGTGATCGGCGGGCGCGCCGGCGGCGTGCCGGAGATGACGCTGGAGTATGTCATGCGGCAAAACGGCGTGATCCCTCAAGAGGACACCGAGGTGGATACCTCCGTACAGTTCAACATGATGGCCGGGGCCTTCACCGGCGGCAGCGGAGACTATGTGACGCTGTTTGAGCCAACCGCCACCGAGGTGGAGCTGGCCGGAAAGGGATACATCCTGGCCTCCATCGGGCAGGAGAGCGGCGAGATCCCGTACACCGCCTATTTTGCCTCCCAGAGCTACATGAGCGCTCATCCCGAGATCATCCAGCAGTTCACCAACGCCGTGGCCAAGGGGCAGGCGTGGGTCCAGTCCCACACCGCCGCCGGAGTGGCGGAGGCCATCGCCGACCAGTTCCCGGACACGGATCTGGAGGTGCTGACCGCAGTGGTGCAGCGGTACAAGGACATCGACGCGTGGAACGCCGCGCCGGAGATGGATCAGGCGGCGCTGGAGCGGCTGGAGACCGTGATGGAGACCGCCGGAGAGCTGGCTCACGAGGACTGGGTGGACTTTGACGCGCTGGTGGACAACAGCTTCGCCCGCGCCAGCACCGCGCCGGAGACAACATCCTGACGCGGCGCGCAGAGCGGAAGATCGGCGCTGACACAGCAGACGGCCCGGGGATCAGACGATCCCCGGGCCGTTTTTCCACATTCAGGACAGCGGGCACTCCCGCACGCTGCCGTCCTCCAGCTCGTAAAGATGCTGCTGATCGCCGGAGAGAAGATACGTCCCCGCGATCTGATTGGCTTCGCCCTCGCCGTGGGGCGGGTAGACCTGCAGCTTCAGGCAGGTCTGGCCGTCCACCATCACAATGCCGTCCATGGGATAGACGGAGTATTCCGACATGCTGTCTCCCTCCAGCCCCAGCGCGGCGGGAGACTGGGATTTCAGGAAGTTCACCGCATCGTTATATGTCAGCGGCTCCCGCTCCTCCGTCTGGACCGTCAGTGTGCCGGACGGGCGGGTGAGCGTGATGGTGCAGTCCCGGCCCGCCCACTGGATGTCCAGCCGCAGGAGCCTGCCGTCCTCCTCCGAGGTCTTGGCCAGTGCCACAGCGCCCTCCTCCGCGGTATAGTCCGGCGCGTCCGTCTCCTGATTGTCGGCGTCCACGATCTGAAAGCCGTTTTCCTCATCCGTCAGCTTTTCCACATACTGGCGGACGCTCTCGCCGCTGGTGGCCAGCTTTTCATAGGTGTACAGGCAGCTGTCCGCCTCCGCCGAGCCGGACGCGGACGAGGACGCAGGGGCCGCCCCCCGCGTCTGCGGCGTATCCATCTCCGTCAGCCGCCCGCTGTCCTCTTCTCCCAGGACCGCGTTGAGCGACTCCACCCGGTCGCCGTCCAGCTCATAGTCCTCCGGCGGAGCGGGAAGCTGCGCGCCCGCGGGCTTGAGCAGCCACAGCGCCGCGGCGCACGCCGCGATCAGGACCGTCGCTCCGCCGGCCGCGATCATCAGCCGTTTCTTCTTCATCCTGTCTTTGCCTCATTTCTGCCGGTCCGCCGCTCACTGGTCGCAGCGGAATGCATAGTCTGTGTCCCGGATGCACTGCATATACAGCTCCGAGAGCGCCTCCTCGCCGATGTTCAGCTGTGGCAGCTTCGCGGGTTCCCACCGCTCATAGGAGGTCACGAACGCCAGATACTCCCACAGGCGGCTCTCACCCTGTCCCAGCAGCGTGTCCGTCACCTCGCGCGGCAGCGCCACCTCCGCCAGAAGCTCCTCCATGGGCCGGTTCATGATCCGGTCCATCAGGCTGAACATCCCCACAAGGAAGCCCATCGCCTTTTCCGCACGCAGCGGCGACTCCTCCAGCAGCCGCTCCATGAAAATGCCCCGCAGGTACGCCTCGCGCACCGTCTCGTCGGAGCAGGTCACATTGAAGTTCCGGGCCAGCAGCAGCATCGTCCAGTGGTGCAGCTCGTCGATGCCCAGATAGGCCACCGCCTGCTCCAAGATCCACTCGGAATTTCCGTGGTAATACTGCATGGTCCGCATCCGCTTGAGCAGGCGGAAGGTGAGCGCCGGGTCCGTGCGGATGATCTCCGTGCAGGTCCGAAGATCCGCATCGGGCCGGTTCAACTCCCGCAGGAGGCGGATATACGTGGCCGTGTTGAAGTTGGGCGCGTCCTTGCGCAGATTCATGGGCCGGGCAAAGAAGTACCCCTGAAACAGCCGGTAGCCATTGCGGGCCGCCCATTCATAGGTTTCCCGGTCCTCCACCTTTTCAGCCAGCAGCTCCACGCCGCTGTGATGCCAGCGCTGGGCAATGCGCTCCTGCATATCCCGGTCCGTCTGAAGAAAGTCTACCTTCAGCACGTCGATCAGCGGCAGGATGGGGTCGTAGCGCGCGTCGCCGGTGTAATCGTCCAGCGCCATGCGGTAACCCAGCTCCCGCAGCTCCTGAAGCCGCCGGGCCAGCCGCTCCGTCACCGGAATGTCCTCCAGCAGCTCGATGGTGATCTGCTGAGGCTCCAGCAGGAGGATCAGGTCGCTCATCACCAGCTTCTCCGTGAAGTTGATATAGGCGCGGCGGCCGTCCGTCAGGTTGCTCAGGCCGAAGTCGATCAGCGCGGTGGACAGCAGCGACCGCGTGGCGCGGTCGCCGTCCTCAAACACCGCGCCGCGGTCGCCCTCCTTGGCGCGATAGAGCAGCTCATAGCCCACTACGCGCAGATTTCGGTCAAAGATCGCCTGTCTGGCGATGTGGGCCTGCATACGTTTATCCTCCTTACAGCCGTCCCGCCGTCAGGCGCGGGGCGTGTCCTCCTCGCGGATCAGAATATCGTCGTCATCCTTCAGGATGCGCATGAACGCGCTGTTTTCCCCGTTGACCTGAAGGATCACAGGCCGGTCCAGCCGGTCAAAATCCAGCCCAGTGCGGTCCAGCAGGTCCATCAGGTAATAGGGTGCGTTGCCCGGCTTGGCGGACAGAAGCAGCGTCTCGCCGTTGAGCACGAAGCGGCGGCGCGGAAGCGCCGGAGCTGCGGGCGCAGCGGGAGCAGCGGGCGCGGCAGAAGCCGGAGCCGCGGACGCGGCGGGGGCATAAGCCGCAGGGACCGGACTTGCCGGCACCGTGTTCATAACAGGGGCCGCAGGCATCGCGGGAGCCGCAGGCGCGGCAGGGGCCGCCGAAACAGCCGGAGCCTTCCAGACCACCGCCGAGGCGGGAGCGGCGTTCACGGGCGCGGCGGGAGCCGGTATGGCCGCCGCCTGCGCGGGGGCCGGGGCCTCCTCCGGCGCGGACACGGGGACGATCACGTTCGTCTCCACTGCATCCCCGGAGCGCAGCTCATAGTCCGGCCCGGCGGGCATCCCGTTCACCAGACATCTGGCCGCGGCCTGCTCGCCGCCCAGCGCCTCCGCCAGCGTCCGCCGCCCGGGCTTTCCGGACGCGGCGGGGGTGAACTCGATCTCGTCCGCCGCCTGAATAACGGTGGACGGCGGAAGCTCCTTGCCGTTGATCCGCAGGACCGACGGCGCGGCGGGCTCGCCGCGGAACAGGGTGCGCCGCCCGTCGATCGTCACCGCCAGTGAAGCGCCGGTCCGGCCGATCAGGTCGGCGTAGGTATAACCGTTCATCTGCAAAACATCCAGCGCCGTCAGCACGCCGCTGCGGAACAGCTTGGCGGGCTGGCCGTTCAGCCGGACGCGGTAGCTGTCCGAGATCAGGCCCAGACCGGCAGAAACGGCGATGCCCAGCGGCGTGGCGTACTCCGGGTCGTTCAGGTCCGCGTCGTTGGAAAAGGCGCTGGCCTTGAAGTTGCCCCCGGCGATGGCCACCCGGCGGGGGTCCATCTCCAGCGCCGCGGCCACCGATGGCAGCAGGCCGGTCAGCTTGCTGCCGCCGCCCGCCAGAAAGACCGCCGATGGCGCGCCGCCGTTGACCTCCCGGATGCGGCGGGCCAGCTCGTCCGCCAGCTGGCGGACGGCGGGCTGGATCGCCGCCTGAAGCTCCGCCGCGGGCAGCTCCTGCTCCAGCCCCAGAATGTCGGTAAAGCGCAGCGTCTCCTGCTCTGCAAGCTCCGCCTTCAGGCGCTCCGCCGTGGGAAAGTCCACCAGATAGGCCCGCATCACCGCCTCGGTGATCTCGTCGCCCGCCACGGTGGCCATGGTATAGCCCACCACGCTGCCGTCCCGGCAGGCGGCGATGTCCGAGGTGCCCGCGCCGATGTCCGCCATGACCAGATTCAAAAGGCGCAGATCCGGCGGGATCGCCGCGTTGATGGCCGCGATCGGCTCCAGCGTCAGGCTGACGACCTCCAGCCCGGCTGCCTTCATGGCCGCGTACAGGCTGTCCACCACCTCGGCGGGCAGGAACGTGGCCACCACGTCCGCCTCCAGCTTCTGGCCGTTGTGGCCCCGGAGCGTGGTGAGCGGATAGCCGTCCAGCTGGTACTGGGAGACGGTGTAGCCCACCAGATAATACCGGCCCAGCCGCGCGCCGCCCTGCTCCAGCGCGGCCTCCGCCTCGGAGACCGCCCCGGCCTCCAGCTGGCCGATCAGATCCTCGCCGATCCGCCGGACCTCCGGCAGCTCAAGCTGAAAATGGCCGGTCTGCGTATGCAGCGCGCGGCCGGCGGCGGCAATGCACACGCGGGTCAGCTTACAGTTGAGCCGGTTTTCCAACCGGGCCGTCACCTCCGCGGCCACGCGGCCCACCTGCTCGATATCCTCGATCTGGCCGTCGATCATGGCGCGCTTGCTGTGCTCCTGCTTTTCCACCGCAAGGATCTGCACCCGTTCGCCCTCGGTCCGGCCCACCATGCCGATGATGCTTCTGGTACCGATATCCAGCGCAAAGATCAAATCCCGGCCCTGTTCCTCCCGTGCTTCTGTCACAGCGGTCCACCTTTCCTGCTCCGGGAGCGCCGCGCATCACGCGCGGCGCTCCCCCTCGTTTTGCTTCTCAGTACTTCCCGCCCGCAAGCGGCGCGGCGGGCGCTCTCTCCGGCTCATGGGCCGCAGACGTCTCCGCCGCCGGCTCGTAGGCAGCGGGCGTTTCCTCCGGCTCGTGCGCCGCGGGCGCTTCCTGCGCATACGGCGCGGCGGGAATCTCCTCCTTCGGCTCCGGCGTGGGCGCGTCGTACCGCGCGGGCGCGCCGCCGTTGTCGTCGCGGAGCTTGAACGTCTCGATCCGCTCGCGCATCATTTCCGCGTGAGAGGACAGCTCCTCGCTGGCCGCAGCGCTCTGCTCCGACGTGGCGGAGTTGGTCTGCACCACGCTGGAGATCTGGTCCACGCCCTGCGTGACCTGCTCGATGGACGCGGCCTGCTGCTTTGCGGCGTCGGCGATCTTGTCCACCATCGCCTGAGTCGCCTTGGAGTTCTCTGCGGCGGTGCCCAGCGTTTCGGCGGTGTCGTTGGCGATCTTCACGCCGCGCTCCACGGAGGAGACTGCGGCCTCGATCAGCGAGGCGGTGTTCTTGGACGCCTCGGCAGACTTGCCCGCCAGATTGCGCACCTCGTCCGCCACCACGGCGAAGCCGCGTCCGGCCTCACCGGCCCGGGCGGCCTCCACGGCGGCGTTTAGTGCCAGAATGTTGGTCTGGAACGCGATATCCTCGATGGTCTTGATGATGTGGCCGATCTGCTGCGAGTTCTCGCTGATCTCATTCATGGCGGCCACCATTTCCTGCATCTTCCGGTCGCACTCCGCCATCATCGCGCCGCCCTCGTCCACTCTGCGGCTGGCCTCGCCGGCATTCTTGGAGGTGTTTCCGATCTGGTCGGAGATATCGTTGATGGTGGCGGCCAGCTCCTCCACGGCGGAGGCCTGCTCGGTGGCGCCCTGCGCCAGAGACTGGGAGCCGGTGGACACCTGCTCCGCTCCGGCGGTCACCTGATCGGCGCTCTGGCGGATCAGGGTCAGCGTCTCGCTCAGGCTGCGCTCGATGTCCGTCAGACTGGTGAGCATGCTCTTGAAGTCGCCGCGGTATGCCTCCGGCGCCTGAGAGCGGACGTTGAAGTTCCCCTTGGCCATGTCGCCCAGAAGAAATTCCACGTCGCCGATGACCTGACGCATATCCTCCACGATGCTGGCCGTGGCGTCTGCAAGGGTCTTGGTCTCGTCCTGTGTCTGAACGTCCGGCGTGGGCGTGGTCAGATCGCCGTGAGCAAGCTGCTCCAGCCGCTCCACGCAGGCGTGCATCGGCTTGACGATACTCTTGGAGAGCTTCAGCGTGAGCAGCACGCTGATGAGCACCGCCGCCAGAATGACCGCAACGCACATCACGACCGTCCGGTTCACCGTCTGCCGCATGGCCTCCGCCTGCAGATCGCCGTCGTTCATCTTCGCGGTCATGAGCTGGGAGAGGCCGTCGTAAATGATCGTATAATAGGGGTCCAATTCGTCGGTCAGGCGCTGCTGCATCCGCTGGACCTCCATCAGCCCGCTGGCCTTATCCGCCTTTTCCAGGATCTCCTGCGCCAGCGGCAGATAGCTACCCCATGCCTGCATCACAGAGGCGCAGAGTGCCCGCTCCTCCTCGTCATAAAGACGATCATCCACCTTATCCATCTTCGCTTCAAAGTCGGCGATGTTGCTGTTAAAGTCGGCGGTCGCCGCGTCCTTGTCCGTGCGGATAAAGAAGCCGATGCCGTCGTGCAGGCTGCCGTCCATCTCAACGAAGGTGGCCAGCGCACTGCCGATGTCGCCCTGCGCAAAGCCGTAATTATGCAGAGTCGAGCGATACTGGCGGCTCACAAGGCAGAGCTGGATCACGCCCAGCGCGGACGCCAGCAGCATGAGGCCCAGCGCGATAATGACCGTGGTCAGGATCTTCCCCTGGACCTTCAAGCCGGACAGAAAACTCTTCTTTGCCTGCGCGGCAGATGCCCTCTCTTTTTTCATCTGTGTGTTCTCCTCTTCCCTCTCTATATTTTTGATGCCGAAGCAGTGCTCTCACTTTTCAGTCGTGCAAAAGACTTTCCGGCCCCGGATCTCGCCGTACCGTCCGCCGGCCACGTCGCCGGCGATCCGGCCGTCCACCAGCGTCACCACCCGGCGGCGCATGATGTTGACGAACATGCTCGCGTGGGTGGCCATGACCACCGTGGTGCCCATCCGGTTCAGCTCCGAGAGCACGTGGAGCATATCCCAGATGTTGTCCTCGTCCAGATTGGCGGTCAACTCGTCCAGCACGAGGATCGGCGGGCTGTTGACCAGCGCCCGGGCCAGCTCCACCCGGCGGGACTGCCCGATGGAAAGCTCGCCGGGAAACTGACGCTCCACGCCCCGCATCCCGACGATGCTCAGCGCCTTGTAGATCCGCTCCATCGCGTCCTTTTCCCGGTTCAGGCCCCCGGCCTGGGCGGCCATGTAGAGATTGTCGTAAATCGTGCGGCGGTGGATGAGCCGGGGCTCCTGCGCCACATAGCCAACCGCCCGCCGGATGCGCACCGACGGGATCAGAGGCAGCGGCGCAACGTCCGACCCGTCCAGCAGGACCACGCCCGCGTCCGCCCGGACCTGCCCGGCAATGAGCTTGAGCAGGGTGCTCTTGCCCGCGCCGCTGCTGCCCACCACGAACAGAAATTCCCCCTGCCGGATTGTCAGGTCGATCTGGCTGACGGCCTCATACTGTCTGCGCTCAAAGCGGTATCGCTTCGTTACTTTTTTCAGCTCGATCGTCGGCATATTCCCTGCCATTCACCTCCGCCGCAGCTCCGGCGGCAAAACGCTATACATTTCCCGCGGCTTCTGCTATAATCATCATGTCGTATGTCCCAGCCGCAGCTTTTGCGTCTGGCTATATCATAATACAAAACCCGGCTTCTGAAAACCCCTATCCGCGCAAATATTTTGAAAAGGAGGCGGCCATCCGTGCGCCACGGCTCCCGATTCAAAAAGATCCTCGCGGTCTGCCTGCTGGCCGTTTTCTGCATCGGCGGGGCGGAGCTGGCGGTATGCCGCGTGGCGGACCCGGCGCTTTATGAGCGTACCGTCGGCCCTGCGCGGCAGGCCGCGGCGGGCGCGTGGCGCGCCGTGTCCGGCGGAGCTGCCCGGATATGGGACGCGGCGGCAGAGGCCGCCGCCCATGCGGCGCAGGCGCTGGGCGGAAGCGAGGAGAACGCGCCGGTGGATCAGGAGGCCGCGGAGCCGGACGAGCCGTCCGCTGCGCAGATCGCGGACCCCACCATCACCGCGCTGGAGCAGCGGGATGGGCAGGAGATCCTCACCGGCGGCAGCCGGGAGATCGTTTACTACAATCAGGCCGATCCGGAGTGGTGCAGCCAGCCCTACGGCAAGGATACGCTGGGCAAATACGGCTGTGGGCCCACAACGCTGGCCATGGCGGTCTCCAGCCTGACGGGCACGGCCCAGACGCCGGAGGACGTGGCCCAGTGGGCCGTGAAAAACGGGTACTGGGCGCGGCACGGCGGGTCCTATCTCTCCATCGTCGGCGGCGCGAAGGCGCTGGGCCTGCGGGTGGAATCCGGGACCGGATGCGACGCGGACCGGCTGCGTCAGGAGCTGGCCGGGGGCAAGATGGCCGTGGCCCTGATGACGAAGGGCCACTTCACCAACGGCGGCCACTTCATCCTCCTGCGGGGAGTCACGCTGGACGGCAGCGTGCTGGTGGCCGACCCCAACAGCCGGGATCGGAGCCTTACCGTCTGGGACCCCCAGCTCATTCTGGACGAGCTGTCCAAAAGCCGGAACGACGGCGCGCCGCTGTGGTTCATCTCCCCGGCGGAGACGCCGTGAGCTTCAGAAAAAAATGACAAATACCGCGCCGCAAAAGCGGCGGAGGAACGGTCTGACTGCTCAGGCCTGCCTCCGCCGCTTTCTTTATTTAGGTCTCGTCCCTGCGGTAGATAGACCGCTCGCGGCACAGCTTTTCGCTCACCCGCCGGTCCAGCTGGGTAAGCTGCTCCAACACCCGGCGGTTGCGCGCCAGCTGGTCGGCCAGCTCCTGCTCCGCGGGGTCCTCCGCCGCGCCGCGCCGCGTCACCAGCCGGTCGAATGCAGCCTCGTCCGCGCCGCTGAGCTCGCAGCGCTTGAGATCCATGGCGGCGTCCAGCTCCTGCAGCTCCAGAAGCGGCATCTGCCGGCTGGACAGCAGCAGCCGCACGGAGACCTGATCCTCCCGCTCCACCGCCTCGGCCAGCTCCCGCGTGATCCCCAGCGCCTCGTTGAGCTTGCGCAGCACCTTGCGCTGGAGGGCCAGCAGCTCGGCCAGCGTCTGCGTCCACTTCTCGCTCATGCGCGTCACCGGGTGGCGGCGGTTGCCTTTTCGGCGGAGCGGAAGCTCTCCCGCAGGTCGGCGATCATGGGGCGGAGCTTGCCCAGCTCCTCCCGGTTCCGCCCGGCCTTGACGCGGCTGAAATCATAGCAGAAGAAATCGTACAGCCGGTGAAGCTCCCCGCTGATGGGATACTGGCGGTCCAGCGTGTCGTCCAGATAGTGGAGAATGTCCACACACCGGTCCATCGACGCCTCAAAGAGGGGATAGTCCTCCCGCTCCAGCGCCAGATCCGCCCGGGCGGCGCGCTTGACCAGCTCGTCATAGAGGACGATCAGCAGCTCGCCCGGCGTCATGGTGTTGACCGACTGCTGCTTATACTGCTGATAACCCTGTGCTTCCATCTATGTTCCTCCGTTTTTCTAATCAGGCCCGCCGCCTCAGTTCCCCATCAGGCCGGAGAGCATGGAGCTTTGGGAGTTCATCTGGTTGGTCAGCGTCTCCAGCCGGGTGAACATCTTGGTGTAATAGTCGATCTTGTCGGAGAGCTTATCCTGCCACTTGCTGATCTGTTCGTCGTAATTGTCGATCTGATCCTGCAGCGTATTATTCAGCAGGGACAGCGCCGAGTAGGTGGAGCCGGCCTTTTCCACCAGAATGCCCTTGGTGGCGCCGGTGGTGGCGGCATAGTCGGAGACGACCTTGCTCACGTTCGTCATCAGGCCTCCGACGCCGGTGGTGGAGACAAACGCGTCGCGGACGCTGTCCGGGTCGTTGCTCAGGGCGCTGCGCAGCGCCTCCTCGTCCACCGTGACGGAGGTCACGCCGTCGGAATAGGACGTGGTGATGCCCAGCTTGGACAGGGTGGCGGAGGCGGTGCCGCCGGGAGAAATCGCGGAGACCAGCTTGCTGTACAGCGAGGAAAGGTCGCTGTCGCCGAACAGGATGCCCTGCTTGGCCTTCTCCTCGTACTTCTCGATGGCAGAATCGGACATATCGTCCTTGTCGGAGTCGGACAGCGGCTCGTAGCGGCTGTTGTCGCTCTTGTAGTTGGGCAGCGTGGAGTAGGAATCGTGGACATTTTTCAGGATGTCGTTGAGATCCTTGACCATGCTGTTGATGGCATCCACGATCTTGTCGGCGTCCGAGGTGGTGGTGAAGCTGACGGCGTCGTCGGTCGACGCGGCCTCAAAGGTCCCCTTGAGGGTGATGGACATGCCGTCCACGTCAAAGGTGTTGTCCGCCCGGGTGACGTTTTGATAGGTCTGGCCGTTGATCTCCATGCTCAGCTTTGCGTCCTCGCCCCGCGCGTCGGCCGTGCCGAACAGCTTTGCCGCCAGATTGTCCGCACCGTCCTCCGTCTTTGCGTTTATGGTGATGCCGCTGGCCTCGCCGGTCTCCCGGGAGGTAAACTGGATGGAGTTGGTGATCTTGGAGAATGTGGCGGTAACACCCATGGCTGTGTTACTGTTGATGGCCGTCAGGACGCTCTCCATGGCGGTATCGCGGGTAAAGGTCAGCTTCTCGCCGTTCATCTCAAAGGTGTAGCCGTAGAGCTGCTTGCCGTCCTCGCCCAGACGGTTGCCGTCCTTGTCCACCAGATTGCCCTTGCTGTCCGTCCACGTGTTGGAGGTCTTGTTATAGGTGATCTTACCCTCGGCCTTCAGCGCCGTGCCCTCGATGTCCTTCATCCTCTCGCCGGAGTCCGTAGACTCCACGCCCAGAAGGCTGCCCAGCGTCCGGCCGGTGTCCAGATAGCTGGTGGCCGTCGCGCCGCCGAGGCCCAGCGCCTTGCCCACGGCGGAATCCGCAGTCACGCTGAGGGTAGAGCCGCGCTGGAGGGTAGAGCCGCGCTGGGCGGTGAATTTCAGCTTCCCGTCCGCCAGCTCCGCCCCGATAGAGGAGCCAAAGGACTTTTGCAGCGCGTCATTGAGTTTTGCGGCATAGCTTTCCGCCGTGTCGCTGCCCTCATAGCCGGGCAGCTCCACCGTCTTGGTCTTGCCGTCCAGCGTGATCTTCAGGCTCTTTCCGGCCAGATACTCACCCCGGTGCGCACTCTCGTCCACAAACGCAAAATTGTCCGCCAGATCGATGGTGCCCGCCTTGGAGCTGGTGCTGGAGGCGTCGATGCCCAGATTGTCCTTCAGTTTGCCGGTGGCGCCCGCGATGGTCACGCTGTTGCCGGCCCCGGCCTTGTCGGAAAACACCACGTTCCCGTTGTCGTCCAGCTTGGCCTCCACCATGGTGCTGGCGGCCACGTACTCGCCGGAGGAGTTGCTCACCTTCGTGCCGGCCAGTTTCTTGTTGATGCCGTCCACGAACGCCTGCGCGGCGGACTTGCCGTTCTCGGCGGTGTAAAGGTCCTCCACCTCGTCAAAGGAAATGTCGATGGTACGGTTCGCGCCGTACTGCAAGGACAGCGTTCCGCTGACGCGGCTGAGGGACATGGCGGCGTCCAGCTCCAGCTTCTCCGTGCCCATAGCGGCGGCCTTGCCGTCCGCCGAGCCGCCGAGCCCCATCGCCGCGGCGGAGACGCTGTAGGTCGCCCGTGTGGCCAGCTTCGTCACGTTCAGAATGCGGACATTGCTGCTGCTCTTGCCCGTGGCGGAGATCTTATCGGCATACTTGCCGTTGGCGGCCGTGGTGACGGCCTTGTTGAAAAAGTTGGCGCTGAGCAGGTTGGTGGACGAGCTGTAGGATGTGTACTTCTGCGCGAACTGGATCATGGGGGTGGACACGCCGCGCATCGCCTCCTGCTTCCACGTAAGAGAGGTCTGCCGCTTCTGCAAAGACGCGATTTTCGTCTGAAAGCCGCTGACGGCGTTTTCGATCATGCTCTCCGTGTCCAGGCCCGTGGCAAGGCCGGACAAAACGTTGCGGCTGCCGTAGATACTGCTGGTATTGCTGCTGCTGACTCCACTGACGGACGCCATAACGATCGCTCCTTTCGGTTCCTTTTCTGTCTTTCGGTTTCATTATATACCCATATGCCGGTTTTGTCCAAACGCATATTTGTAAACGGATGTAAAAATTTTGCTTTCTACTCTATACTTTTTTATCGACATATAGTATAGTAAAGTTAAGAGTTCCAGCAAAGTTTTTTATACGCAACAGGGGGTCTTTTTTTGGGAACCATCATCACTGTTACCAATCAGAAGGGCGGCGTCGGCAAGACCACGACGGCCGCGGCCCTTTTGTGCTCGTTATATGAGCGGGGTCAGCGGGTCCTGGGCGTGGATCTGGACCCGCAGGGCAGCCTGAGCTTCAGTCTGGGGCTGGACACGGAGAACTGCGCCACGGTCTACGATCTTTTCAAGGGCAAGGTCAGCGTGGAGGAGACGATCGCCTCCTCCCGGGGCATCGACATCCTGCCCGCCAACATCCTCCTCTCCGCCGCGGAGCTGGAGTTCAACCGCGCCGGGCGGGAGTTCATGCTGCGCAACGAGCTTAACCGCGTGGCCGACCGGTACGATTACATCATCATCGACACGCCGCCCGCGCTCAACGTGCTGACGGTGAACGCCTACGTGGCGTCCCACGCGCTGGTGATCCCCATGGTGCCGGAGATCCTCAGCCTGCTGGGCGTGGCCCAGATCAAGGAGACCATCGACACCGTTCAGGCCTGCTACAATCCCAATCTGCGGGTGCTGGGCATCCTGCTCAACAAGTACAACTCCCGCCTGACGCTCAACCGCGACGTGAGCGAGATGGCCGACCAGATCGCCCGCCAGCTCAACACCCACGTGTTCCGCGCCGTGATCCGCTCCGGCGTCTCCGTGGCGGAGGCTCCCGCCCATGGCGAGAGCGTTTTGAGCTACGCGCCCAACTCCAAGCCCGCGACCGATTTCCAGAGCCTGACCACGGAGATCACTTCCCTGCTCTGCTCACAGCAGAATCCTTAAACGACGGGAGACGAGTCTGATATGGCTTCCAGCCGGAAAGGCACGAACAAGACCGCGCACGTTTTGAATATGATCGCGGACCGGGGGAACGCCGCCGACGCCCCCGCCTTTTCCGCGCCCGCGGCGGCCCCCGAGACTCCGCCCGCGCCCCCCGTTTCCGCCGCCGCAGTCGTTCCTGCCGCAGCGGCTTTTCAGCCGGTGGTGGAGGTGGAACACATTCCGGAGGACCTGTCCGATCAGGTACGGGACGCGCTGAGCGAGGAGCTGGCCATGGAGTCCGAGGACGGTTTCTCCGTTTTCCAGCCCCAGACCATCCAGCCGCCCCCGGCGGAGCCGCTGGGCGCGCAGGCATCCCAGCCGCGGCCAACCCCAGCCGCCGCCCCCGCGGCGCAGACCGCAGCCCCTGCTCCCCAGCCCGCCGCAGTCGCTTCTTCGGCGGCTCCTGCCGCCGCGCCCGTCTCTCCGGCGCAGGCCGCGCCCTCCGGTGGCGCGCAGACGGAAGCCGCGCAGGGCGACGGCGGAAACGAGTATACCTACATCAACGTAATGCAGTCGCTGGTGAATGAGAAAGCGCCGGAATTTGCCCGGCTCATGGGCGTCTGCCCGTGCAGCCGCTGCCTTGCCGACGTGGAGGCGCTGGCGCTGTCCCATCTGGAGCCGAAGTACATTGTGGCCCGCAAGAACCAGCGGTTCCCCTTCTCCGCGTATGAAAACCGCTATAATGCCGCCGTCACATCCCAGATCATCGCGGCCTGCCAGCTCGTGATACAAAAACCCCGGCACTGACGCAGAGCGCCTTTTCCAAGACCGCCCACAATCGTTTTCGCCCCGGCGCGTTTTAACGCGCCGGGACGTTCTCTTTTCCGCTTTCCATGCGCGGGTGCGGAAGCGCCGCCGCCTGCGCGGCCCTGCTCAATATGCGCCGGTCCTCCGGCGTAGACCGCCGCTCTGGGCGCGCCATCTGCATCGAACGGACCGTTTCTCTATGGCCGGCATCCCACGCAGGCGGAGCGCGGTCAGGCGTTCCGCTGGAATGCAGAAGCCCCGCCGGTCCAAAACGGACCGGCGGGGCTTTTTGTTCGGTTGGATTCAGGTTCCCTCCGGCCGGGGGCTGGTGAGCTGGGACCAGGTGGTGTTCACCTCGTCCACGCAGGCGAAGTACGTCCCCGTCAGCAGGCTGGCCGGGATGCCCAGCGCCTCGGTGGCGGCAGCTACGCCGTTCCAGTCCGCCCGCTCATAGCACAGCGCCAGTTCAAAGAGCTGGCCCGCCTTGCCCTCGCGGCGCAGCAGCGCCGCCTTGACCTCCTCGGGAACGGGGATCTCGGCAAGAATCTCCTCCAGCGGCGCGTCGATCAGATACTCCAGCGTGGAGAACATTCCCATGAGGTACGCGTCGGACTTGGTGATCGGCATACCGGGCGCGAAACGCACCAGCTCGCTGCAGAACGTGCCGCGCAGGAGCGAGAGCTTGAGGAACTCCTCGGAGTCCTTGTCCATCTCATTTTCCGCGTTGTTGGCGCTGAGCAGGTAGACCCACTGGCGCAGCTGGCTCAGGCCCACGGTCATGATGGCCTGACGCACGGAGGTGGCCCGGTTGCGCCGCGCGAAGTAGCAGGAGTTGGCCAGCTTGAGCAGCGCGTAGCTCAAGGCGGCATCCACGGAGATCATCCGCTCTACCTCGACGATGTCTGGCTCCTCCCGGCTCATGGCCACGATCAGGCGGAAGAAGTTGCTCTGCATATAGCCGCTGCTGTGGGTCTTGGTGGCCAGCTTATCGGCCACGCAGGTGCCCTCCATCGCGTCCACGCTCAGCTCCTCCGCCAGAGAGTATAGGGCCTCGGTGTCCACGTTGACGGCGATGCACAGCTTCTTCAGTCCGTGGGCGATCTCGATGATGTCCCGGAGCTTCTTCTCGCTCATGGCGGAGAAGTTCAGCTTCAGATAGTCGATGGTATCCAGCAGCCCCAGATACCGGGGCAGGAACTGGAACTCATTCACGGCCACGCGGTAGCCCTTGGCGGCGTACTCCTGCACCACGGCCAGCGCCGCGGGGTGAACGATCACGTTGTCGTCGATCTGGATGACCAGCTCGGACCGGTCGAACAGATCCGGCGTCCGCTTCATCAGCAGGGTGGGCGTGAAGGTCATGAAGTTCAGCGAGCCGCGCAGCGCCCGGCCCGTGTTCTGGGTCAGGAAGTTGTACACGGTGTCGGCGGCGGCGAACTCCTTGCCGGCGCCCGTCTCGTCAAACGTCAGGTTTTCGCCGCAGTACAGGATCTCATAGCCGATGGTCTGCTTCTGGGCGTTGCGGATGGGCTGGCGGACAATGTAATTGCTGTTTTCTTTCTTCATTGGCATTTAACCGCTTTCACGCTTTATTTTCAGCAGCCTGATGCAGCAGGTGGTCCATCACGGCCACCAGATGGCCGATCTCCGGCTTGGAGAGCTGCTCATCCGCGCCGAGCTGCTTGCCCTTGATGCGCATCTCCTCGGAAATGAGGGAGGAGAAGAGGATCACGGGGATCTTGCTGAGGGTCCGGTCCTCCTTGATGAGCTTGGTCAGGTGATGGCCGTCCATCTGGGGCATCTCGATATCGGTGATGACCAGCGCCACCTGCTCCGGCGCGGTGCCCTCGTCCTTCATGCGGGTCAGCGTGTCCCACAGCTCCTGGCCGTTGGGGAACATATGAACGTTGGTGTAGCCCGCCTTGCCCAGCGCGTCCTGAATCATCCGGCTCAGCAGCACGGAGTCCTCCGCGATGTAGATCGGCTGGTCGCTGCGCTGGCGGGGGCCGAGGGCGTCGATCTCGCTCATCTGGATGGAGGTCTCCGGCGCGATCTCCGCCACGATCCGCTCAAAGTCCAGGATCGTCACCAGATCGTCGCCGCACTGCGCGATGCCGGTGGCCACGCCGTCCTTGCCGCCGGAAATAGCGTTGTCCGGCTTCTGGATATCCCGCCAGGAGATGCGGCTGATGCCCACCACGCTGTGGACGCGGAAAGCGATGTACATCTTGTTAAAATTGGTGACGATGAACAGGTCCTTGGGCTGCTTTTCGGAGTCCACACCGGTCAGGTATTTGGGCAGATTGATAACGGTGAGCACCTGATCTCTGGGCTTGAAGATGCCCTCCACCGCCGGATGCACATGGGGCATGGGCTTCACCGGCGCGGACAGCATGATCTCGCGCACCTTGGCCACGTTGATGCCGTACAGATTGTCGTTGATGGTGAACTCCATGATCTCGATCTCGTTGGTACCTGACTCCAACAGGATGTTGCTGTTATTCTGTCCCGTAATACTCATTCCTTTCACGCTGCCCGAAAGCAGGCCGTCTGATTTCTATTCTCCGCCGGGCGATCCGGCTTGTATACGTTTTCAGCGGGCGGTCAGAACGAAACGTCCGGGTGGCCGTAGGATCGGATGGTGCCGGTCCCCGTGGCGCTGTCAAACTCCATGGTCCGCGCGATGGTCCCGCCCACGTCTTCCCACAGCAGGGGGATCTTCTCCATCCGCAGGATCTGGCGGACGCTCTCGATATTGCGCTGGCCGATGTTTCCGATGCTCCCGCCGGAGATTTCAAACATCCGCGCGCCCCCGGCGATCTTGGCCGTGATGTTGGCGCGGCGGGCACCCTTTAGCTCCATCTCCCGCAGGGTGGTGCGGATGCCGGTGTCGGCGTATTTATAGGCGTTCTTCCGTCCCGTCTCCAAATTCAGCGGCAGCATGATGTGGATCAGTGCCGCCAGCTTCATCTGTGATTCATACAGGCAGATCCCGATGCAGGAGCCAAGCGCATAGGTGATGAGCTTTTCTCCGCCCCTGCCCATTTTCATGTCCGCGATGCCGACGATCAGTTTATCATTCATCCATTACGCCCAACTTTCGCAGGAGGAAATTGAGGGAACGGATATCCGGCGAGAGCAGCAGCCGGCAGGGCACCTGCTTTCCGTCGCAGACAAAATTTCCGCCGATGGTCATGATGTAGTCCGACTGGCCGCCGAAGGCCGCCATCGGCACGCTGAGGATCGCGCCCTGCATATCCACAGCAAAGGCCGGGACCGTCAGGGTGATGCCGATCTCCGCAAGGCCGCTGAGGGCGTTGATAAAGGTGGAGATCATGATGTTGCCCACCTCCACCAGCGTGGAGATCTGCATCTCGTGCAGGCCGTTGAAATCCTTCACCGAGGCGCCCAGCACGTTGGAGAGCACCAGATTGATAAAGTCCATCTGCTGCACAGAGAGCATGATCCCGTTGATCTCGCCGCCCAGCTGGCTCAAAACGCCCGCCGTGATGGACTCCGGCCCGCCGATCCACTCGATGGCCTCGTTATAGCCCATGATGCGCACCTCCGGCAGCGTGATGCGCACCTCCTTGCCGATCATCTGGGAGAGCGCCGTGGCGGCGTTTCCCGTTCCGATGCTGCCGATCTCCTTGAGCGTGTCGATCTCCAGCCCGCTCAGGTCGCCGTAATTCTTAATTTCCATACGCGCTGTTCCTTCCCCGTCAGGATCTGAGATTGTTGACGGTGTTCTCGATCTCGTCCGACGTCGTCACCATTCTTAAATTATAGCTGAAAGATCGCTGCGCTTCAATCACTTTTGTAATTTCTTCCGCCAGATCCGTGTTGGACATCTCCAGAACGCCACGCTGGACCGTTCCGGTGCCGAAGCGGACCTGCCCGTTCTTGGCGGCGGGCTGATAGCGGTTCTCGCTCAGGCGGCGGATGCCGTCGGTATTCACAAAGTCGAACACGCCCACGGACTGCTCGGCCTTGGGGTCCGTGACCTCGATGACCGCGCCGCGGTCATTGAGGACGAAGCGGCCCTGCCCGTCGGAGAGCATGAACACCGTCTCCATCACCGGCTGGCCGTTTTCATCCAGCTCGGCCTGGCCGTCGTCCGCCGTTTTCTGGCGCTGGAACTCCGACAGGCTGAACGCGCCGCAGCGGGTGTACGACACCTCGCCGCTGGCGGGATCGTAAAGGCCGAAAAAGCCCTCGCCCACGATGGCGTAATCCTGTGCGCGGCCGGTGGTAGCCAGCGCGCCGCTGGTAAAGTCCGTCTCCGTCATGGCCACCTTGGCGCCGCAGCCCCGGGGCAGCTCCTCGTTGTTGACGCCCGCCACGTTTCGGTACATCAGCGAGGCGAAGGTCGCCTTTTCCGCCTTGAAGCCCTGCGTATTGACGTTGGCGATGTTATTGGCCTGCACATTCAGGCGGAGCTGCTGCTGCGCCGCGCCCACCGCGGCGGTATAGAAGGAACTGTTCATCCGCGCTTACCGCCTTTCTCACACGTTGGCAAGGCTGGTCGCCGCCTTGCCCATCAGGTCGTCGTACATCTTGCTGACCTCCGCCGCGCTCTGAAACGCCCGCTGGGCGGTCATCATGCCGGTCATCTGCTCAACGAGGTCCGCGTTGGAGCGCTCCTGCATCTTCCAGTGGATGGACGCGCTCTGCCGGTTCTGGGCGCCGTTGCCGGTGAAATAGCCCTCCGGCGTGCGCTGGAGCTGGGTGGTATCGTCAAAGACGTACAGCCCGATCTGGCCCAGAAGCTGGCCGTCCTCGGTGTAGATCGCGCCGATGTCATCCGCGCGGATCTTGTCGGTCCCCAGATAGATCTCCTCGCCGCTGGGGTCCAGCACCCGGCTGCCGTCCGGCTGGCAGAGGTAGCCCTCGTCGTCCAGCGCGAAGGACCCGGCCCGGGTGTAGACCGTCCCGTTGGCGGAGTTCACGGCAAAAAAGCCGTCGCCCTCGATGGCGAAGTCCAGCGGCATCCCCGTCTGCTCCAGCGCGCCCTGCGAATAGTCCGTATAGAGCTTGCTGGGTGCGAGGATATAGCTGGCGGGGCCGATCTGGACCGCGCCGGACTTGTCCTTGTTGCCCACCCGGCTGAGCATATGCTCCCGGAAGGTAGTATCCGTATACGTGTCGGTCTTATAGCCGGCGGTGGATACGTTGGCCATGTTGTTGGAGATCACGTCCAGCCGCTTGCCCTGAGAGAGCATCGCGGAGGTCAGATTGTAAAAGCCCTTGAACAATCCCATCACGCCCTTTCACGCGGTTTTTTATGTCCTGCCGCCGACTCCGCACCCATATACGGGTCCAGAAACAGGCGCAGCTTCTGAATGGCTCTGCTGTGGATCTGGGACACGCGCGGCTCGCTCACGTCCAGCACCTGCGCGATGGCCCGCATATTCAGCCCCCGCTCGTAGTACAGCGAGAGCACCAGCCGCTCGTTTTCCCGCAGGGTCCGGATGCCCGCGGCCAGCTCCTCCCGCAGCTCCTTGCGCTGGATGCTGCTCTCGGGGGAGTCCGCCTCGCTCACCGGAAGGGAAACGCCCGTGTCGCCCTCGCCCCGGCGCTCAAAAACGGCCTCCAGCGAGACCATGCTGCAAAGGGCGGTGGCCGCTGCGTCCTCGCGGTACTTCTCCACGCTCACGCCCAGATGGTCCGCCACCTCCTGATCGGAGGGGAAGCGGCTGAGCTGGTTGCTCAGACTGCTCACCGCCTGATCGATCTCCCGGGCACGGCGGCGCACGCTGCGGGGCAGCCAGTCCTGCTGGCGGGCCAGATCCACGATCATGCCGCGGATGCGCCGCGCCGCGTAGGTCTCAAATTTCGTTCCCATCTCGGGGTCGTATTTATCCAAAGAGGTCATCAGGGTGATGATCCCCTCGTTCACGATGTCGTCCACCTGCGCAAAGCCGCTGTACACGCCGCACACCTGCAATGCGATGCTCCGGATCAACCCCTCGTAGCGCAGCACCAGCGGCCATTTGTACGCCTGCTCCCCGGTGGACTTGTAAAGACGCATCAGCTCGTCGGTTGGCAGCGCGTCGATCTCCCGCTCCGACAGGACGGGCGGCGCGTCCGGCTGGGCCGCAGGTATTGACTTTTCCCGCGCAGCGGTGTCGCTCATGCCGCCCATCCATCCTTTCTGTGCGCCGTCCGGCGGCGCGCGTTCCGGCCGCAGCAGCCGCTCAGGTCTTGTCCACCGTCTCCTTCTTCTGCATCGTGATATTTCCCAGCGCCTGGATCTGGACCTCCGAGGTGATCTCGTTGAAGGAGAGCACGTACAGGTTGGGATAGAACTGCGAGAGCATCCGGCTGAGATAAATGCGGATCACCGGACTGGTAAGGACGATGGGCGTCTGGCTCAGCTCGGCGAACTTTTTGACGCACTCGCCCAGCTGGGAGACGAGCATCTGCATCATGTCCGCGCCCATGGCGAGGTACACGCCCTGCTCGTTCTTGGTCAGGGACGCGACGATCTGCTTTTCCACGTCGGCGTCCAGCGTCACCACCCGGAGCTGCCCATGCTCGCAGAAGCGGCGGGTGATGGTCCGGGCCAGCGCGCCGCGGACGGATTCGGTAATAATATCCGGGTCCCGGGTATTGGTCATGGCGTCCGCCGCGGTCTCGACGATGGTGCCGAGGTTCTTGATGGGAACGCCCTCCTTGAGGAGGTTCTTCAGGATTTTTTCCAGCAGCGCGTAGGAGATGGGGTTGGGAATAGTCTCCTCCACCAGCTGGGGTGCGGCCTTTTTCAGGTTCTCCACCAGCCGGATGGTCTCCTCCCGGTCCAGAAGCTCGTACACGTGCTTTTTGATGGTCTCGGAGAGGTGGGTCAGCATGACCGACAGGGGATCGATAACGGTATAGCCGTAGATCTCCGCCATTTCCCGGCTCTCCGGCAGGATCCAGCGGGAGGGGATGCCGTACGCCGGCTCGATGGTCTCGATGCCGTCGATCTCGCCGCTGGGCGAGGACGGCTCCAGCGCCAGATAGTAGTCCACCAGAATTTCGCCCCGGGCGACCTCCTCGCCCCGGATCTTCACCACGTATTGGTTCGTGCCCAGCGTGGCGGAGTCGTGCAGCCGCACGGACGGGACCACAAAACCCATGTCCTGCGCGAACTGGCGGCGGAAGATCACGATGCGGCTGATGAGACGGCCGCCCCGCGCCTCGTCCACCAGCGGGATCAGGCTGTAGCCGAACTCCATTTCGATGGGTTCCACGTCCAGCAGCGTATAGATATTGTTGATGTCCTTGTAATAGTCGGCCTCGCTGGGGGCCTTTTCCGGCTGCTGCTCCTCCTGTGCGGCCTGCGCCGCCTGAGCGGCAGCCGCCGCCTTTTCCGCCTCCATCTTCGCAAGGCCGCGCCGGCCCAGCACTGTCAGCGCCACACCCACGATCAAAAGCGCCAGATGGGGCGTTTTCGGCATGGCCGCCAGGAACAAAAGCACGATGCCCGCTACCATAATGGCCCGGGGCTGCGCCTTGAACTGCCGGAGCACGTCGTCGTTCAGGCTGCCCTCCGACACGCTGCGGGTGACGATCATGCCGGTGGCCGTGGAGATCATCAAGGCGGGGAGCTGGGAGACCAGGCCGTCGCCGATGGTAGCGATGGAATAAACCTGCACCACGCTGGCAAAGTCGCCGCCGCCCTGCACCATGCCGATGATCAGGCCGGCCACGAAGTTGATGAGCGTGATGATAAGGCTCATCACCGCGTCGCCCTTGACGATCTTGGTGGCGCCGTCCATCGCGCCGTAAAAGTCCGCCTGCCGCTGGACCTTTTCCCGGCGCACCCGGGCCTGCTGCTCGTTGATAAGGCCGGAGGAAAGGTCCGCGTCGATGGCCATCTGCTTGCCGGGCATGGCGTCCAGCGTGAAGCGGGCGGCCACCTCGGCCACGCGCTCGGCGCCCTTGGTGATGACGATGAACTGCATCAGCACGATGATGAGGAAGATGATGATGCCGATAACGATGTTGCCCCGGGTAATGAGCTGGCCGAAGGCCTTGATGACCGAGCCGGCGTTGCCGCCGTTGGAGAGGATCAGCCGCGTGGAGGATACGTTCAGTCCCAATCGGAACAGTGTGGTCACCAGCAGCAGTGATGGGAAAATGGAAAATTCCAGCGCGTCCGCGATGTTCATGGTGATCAGCAGGATCACGATGGACAGCGAGATGTTGATGATGATCAGAACGTCCATCAGCTGCGTGGGCAGCGGAAGGATCAGAAACAGGACGATCACGACCACGAAGATGGAGATGATGATATTAGAGAGTCGCCGCATCCTCGTGCCGCCTTTCCTGTGTTGATTTCATGGGAAGCGCCGCGCTCAGCGGCGGTCCGGCGGCCGGTCGCCGCCATGTCCGGCCCCGCCCAGCTCCTGAGCGAGGTCCCGGTTGTTGAGCCGGAAAACGTATACCAGCACGTCCGCCACCGCGCCGTAAAGCTCCGGCGGGATCTGCCGGTCCAGCTCGGCGGAGGCGTAGATCGCCCGGGCCAGCGGCACGTTTTCCACGGTGGGGACGTTGTGCTCCTGCGCCGTTTTCACGATGCGCAGCGCCAGCTCGTCCAGCCCCTTGGCCAGCACCACCGGGGCGCTGTCCGTTTCGGGCTTGTAGCGCAGGGCCACCGCCACATGCGTGGGGTTTCGGATGACCACGTCGGCCTGAGGCACCTGCTGCATCATGCGGGACTGGGCCATCTTCCGCTGGATCTCGCGGATGCGGCCCTTGACCTGCGGGTCGCCCTCGACCTGCTTGTATTCCTCCTTGACCTCCTGCTTGGTCATGCGCATCTGGCGCTCGTAATCCCACCACTGATAGTAGAAATCCGCGCCCGCCACCACGACGAAGGCAATGATGATCTGAAGAATCATGCTGCTCAGCCGCTGCAGGATGTCGCCGCACACCGCGGTCAGGTCGGTGTCCAGATAGTTGACAAAGGCTGTGATGCAGCCGGAAACGAAGTTATAAATGATGACCAGCAGAATGGTGATCTTGATGATCCCCTTGCCGGCCTCCACGATGCTGCGCATGGAAAAGAGCCGCTTGAAGCCCTCCAGCGGGTTGATGCGGCTGAACTTGGGCCGGATGGATTCGCCGGACACCAGCAGCCGGGTCTGGAAAAACGTGGCCCCCAACGCCGCCGCAATCACGGCCAGCATCGTCGGCCCAATGGCCATGAAGAGCGCGTACACGCCCTCCTTCAGGATCTCGGGGAGCTGCCCGGCCAGAGAGGACGCGGGCAGGGTCTGGGCCGTGTTCATGCACAGGCGGAAAAAGTTGCCCAGATGCTCTGCCGCGCCGGCCATGGTCAGCCGCAGAGTCATGTACCCGGCCAGCAGCGTGGTCACGGCCACGGCGTCGTTGCTGAGAAAGACGTTGCCCTTTTTTCGTTGGTCCTGCCGTTTTTTAGGAGTCGCCTTTTCTGTCTTGTTTCCCTCCGGCACAGGCGATCCCCCCTTTTTCCGGTCTCAGGGGCCGGGGCTACGCGCCCAGCAGTTCTAGCATATTCCGCACCGCCAGCAGCATCTCGTTTTCCACATCCAGCAGAAACTCGCTGACGGGCGCCATAAACAGCATCAGAAGCGTCAGGCCGATGATGACCTTCAGCTCGATGTTGATGGCGAAAACGTTGATCTGGGGAATGACCTTCATCAAAATGCCCATGCCCACCTGACCCAGCAGCTCCGCCGCCAGAATGGGGGCCGCCAGCTTCACCGCCAGCAGAAAGCATTCGATGAAAAGCTCCGCCGCGGCCTGCATGGCGGTCTGACCCAGCGCGGCCTGTCCGAAGGGGACCACCTCGCCGGAGGCCAGCAGGATGCGCAGAAGCGTGTTATGACCGTTGCTGGTGAAAAACAGCAACGTCATCAGCGTGGTAAACAGCGTGCCGGAGACCGACATGGAGATCTGCGAGCCGGGATCGTACTCCCGGGACATGGTCATGGCCATCTGGTTGTCGATGACCTCGCCGGCCTGCTGCGGGATCAGGTAAATGAAAAACTGGACCGCCATCCCCACGGTGAAGCCCACGCCCAGCTCCAGCAGGAGCTTCACGCTGAACTCCACCAGATTCGCGGGCACGGGCGCGCGCCCCTCCGTAAAGGAGGCGACGAACCACGCCAGCGCCAGCGTGAAGCCGGCCCGGAAAATGCCGGGGACGTTTCTGCGTCCCAGCAGCGGATTGAACAGGACGAACCCGCTCATCCGCATGAGAATGTAAAACAGCAGCGTGAGCCTGCCCCAGTCGATCATGGAACCGCCCCGCTCCTCAGCGCATCAGCGTGAACAGGTACTGGCTGTATTCCACCAGCGTGTTCATCATCCAGCCGCCGGCGAAAAACAGGATCAGCACGGTCACCAGAAGCTTGAGGACAAAGCCCAGCGTCTGGTCGTGGATCTGGGTGACCGCCTGAAAGATGGCCACCAGCACGCCCACGATCATGCTCAGAAGCAGGATCGGTCCGGCCAGACGGATCACCACGAATACCCCCTGCCGGAGGATCTCGCCCGCATTCAGGTCCATCCCTCACCGCTCCTTTCTAATGGAAGCCCTGCACCAGCGTGGAAAACAGAAGCTCCCAGCCGTTGAGCACGATGAACAGCAGCAGCTTGAACGGGGTGGAGATCATGGACGGGGGCAGCATAATCATACCCATGCTCATCAGCGCGGAGGAGACCACCACGTCGATGAGCATAAAGGGGATGTAGAGGAGAAAGCCGATCTCAAAGGCGCGCTTTAGCTCGCTGGTCATGAAGGCGGGCGTCACCACGTGCATCGGCAGGGCCAGCGCCGCCGCCTCGTCCGCGGGGCGCTCCACCGCGCTGTCCAGATCGCAGAACAGGTTCAGCGAGGAGGTCTCCGTGTTGCGGAGCATGAACTCCTTGAGCGGGACCTGCGCCCGGTCCATGAACTCCTCCTGCGAGATCTCCTCCGCGACGTACGGATCGTACGCCTCGGTCTTGATCTGGGAGAGGACAGGGTTCATGGTGAACAGCGTGAGAAACAGCGCCAGCCCGATCAGCACCACGTTGGGCGGCGTCTGCTGCGTGCCCATCGCGGATCGCAGGAACGAAAACGTCACCACGTAGCGGGTAAAGGAGGTCATCATCGCCGCCAGAGACGGCAGCAGCGTGATCGCCGTGGTCAGAAACAGGATCTGAAGCGCCTGTACGTTATTCCCGTTTACATTGACCAGCGCGTCCGTCACGGCTTTGTTCCCTCCTGCTTTTGATTCTTCTGTAAGACCTGACGCAGCGCCTCGCGGAACGGCATCGGCTGCGCCCCGGCCGGCTCCGCGGTCCACTGGGCCGCCTCGTCGGCGCTCAGCTCCTTCAGGAGCGTGATCTGTCCGGCGGAAACACCCAGAAGCAAAACCGTTTCCCCCGCCCGGGCCACCGCCAGATACTCCTCCCGCCCCAGCGGGAGCCGCTCCACCAGCCGGAGCCGTCCCGCGCCCGCGGCGGAAAACCGCGCGGCGGGCAGGCGCATGGCAAGGCAGCGGGTGGCGATCCACGCCAGCGCCAGCACGGCGGCCACCGCCGCCAGCGCGCCGATCAGGGTCCCGATCTCCGCCAGTGGCATCGGTCAGGGATTGCCGACGATGGAGTTGACCGTCTTGAGCACGCGGTCAGCCTTAAAGGGCTTGACGATGAAGTCCTTCGCGCCGGAGCGCACCGCGTCGATGACCATGCCCTCCTGACCCATTGCGGAGCACATGACCACGCTGGCGTTGCCGTCCTTGCTGCGGATGGCTTTCAGGGCCTCCAGTCCATCCATGTTGGGCATGGTGATGTCCATAATCACCAGATCGGGGTGGATCTCGCTGTACTTCTCCACCGCGTCGGCGCCGTCCACGGCCTCGTACAGCTCCGTGTAGCCGCTCTTGGAAAGCGTGTCCTTGATAACCTTGCGCATGAACGCCGCGTCGTCAACCACTAAAATCTTAGCCATGTTCAAACCTTCCTTTTCCTGATCCGTGTTGTGGGATTACCGTTTTGTTCTTGCCGGTCAGCCGTTGACCAGCTCGTTGGGGTCGGGGGACTTCAAAACCTCTGTGATCCGAATGCCGAAATTATCGTCAACGACGACCACATCGCCCTTGGCGATGCACTGTCCGTTTACGTACAGGTCCACCTGATCTCCGGCCAGCTTGTTGAGCATGACCAGCGAGCCCTTTGTAAATGCCAGAACGTCCTGCACCTTCCGGCGGGCGCGGCCGATCTCCACGGAGACCTCCAGCGGGACCGACATCAGCAGGTCCAGATTCTCCGCCTGCTGCTCCTCCAGCGGCGTGCCGTCCGCGAAGCGGGGCATCTCCGCCTGACTGGCCCGGATCATCTTGGGCGCGGGCTGGGCGGCCGGAGCCTGCGGCGCGGGAGCCGGGTAATAGCCGGGGTAGTAGGGGTACGGCTGACCGTAAGGCGGCACAGGGTACGCGGGCGCGCCCGGCTGGCCCGGATAGGGCGGATAGGCCGCCTGCTGGGGCGCAGGCTGGGGCGCAGGCTGCGGTGCAGGAGCGGGGGCGGGCTGCGGAGCGGGTGCGGGAGCCGGTGTGCTCTGGGGCGCAGGCTCCGGCGCGCTCTGATTCATGCCGCCCATGAGCCGCTCGATTTCCTCCTGACTCATGGTCCCGCCGGACGAAGCGGCGGGAGCGGGCGCGGGCGCAGGCTTCGGTGTGCTCTGGTTCATACCGCCCATGAGCCGCTCGATCTCCTCCTGGCTCATGGTCCCGCCGGACGAAGCGGCGGGGGCGGGGGCAGGCTCCGGTGCGGGAGCGGGGGCCGGCGCGCTGGGAGCCGGGGCAGGCGCTTCCTCGGCGGAGTCGCCCTCCAATCCAAGGCCGGACAGCAGCTCCCGCGTCAGATCCACCGACATGACGTTGATGAACTCGCTCTGGAGCGTGTCCTCAATGTTGAGCATAAAGCGGACCACCACGCAGGGGCCTTCCTTCACGGGGAAGTGATCCTGCTTGAAGGTATCAAAATTATCGACCTCAAAGGATTCCGGCGTAGAAATGTTCACCGGGAAGCCGAGGAAGTCGGACAGGGCCGTGGACGCGGCGCCCATCATCTGGTTCATGACCTCGCACACCGCGCTGATGGTCAGGTCGTTCAGCTCAAACTCCTCGTCCGGCGTCTCCGAACCCATCAGGATGTCCACGATGACCTTCACATCGCTGCGCTTGAGCAGCATGATGTTGCTGCCCTCCAGGCCGGACACGTACCGGATCTCCACGCCGACGGCCGGTTCCAGATCGCCGATGCTGAATTCCTTCACATCGCAGACGGAGACCCGCGGCGTCGTGATGTCCACGCGGTGGTCCAGCAAGTTGGAGACCGCGGTGGCGGAGGAACCGAGGCTGATGTTCATCACTTCCCCGATCGCGTCCAGCTCCATGGGATTAAAAATTTTATCTGCCATCCTGTTCGACGTCCCTTTCCTCCGGTTCATAATAGGTCTTGCCTATCTTGACCGCCATGTTTTTGTTGTGTACGCCCATTACGCCGTCAAACCAGCGTCTCCCGCCGATATTGATGTAGACCGGGGAATCCTTGGGGCGCTTCAGGTCGATCACATCTCCCACGCTCAAATGGTAGATATCGCTGAGCTTGAGCTGGGTGCGGCAGATCTCGGCTACCAGCTCGATCTCCGTATTCTTCAGGGATTCAAAGATCTCTCTGGCCGCGGCCTCGTCCTGATTCTTGTGGGCCGTGTTCTGCCGGTTGATCTCGCCGAAGATGTTGGTCAGAACCATGCCGGGCAGGCAGATGCTCATGCGTCCGTCGCAGTTGGGGAACTTCACCGTCAGGTCCATGATGACCACGATCTCGTCCAGTCCCAGCGGCTGGATCATGGTGGGATTCGGCTCGATGCGGCCGAAATCAAAGTCCAGATGGATGTAATTTTCCCAGCTCTCGCCCATGTTGTCCACGAAGTAGTGGGTCAGGCCCTCCGCGATCTTCAGCTCAAGGTCGGTAAAAGTATACTCCGGATCGAGGTCATCGTCAACCTCGCCCTCGCCGCCCATCATGCGGTCGATCATGCTCAGCATCAGCGGCTTGGTCACGTGCAGCAGCACCGGCGCCTCCTCCCGCACGTCGCCGTAGCGGATGTAGGCCAGCGTGAGGATGTCGCCCTCGATCAGCGCGTTGGAAAACTCGTAATAGCGCTGCTCCTCGGCGGACTCCACGCTGATCTCGCAGCTGGTGTGCATCAGTCCGTTGATGCGGGAATTCAAATTCCGGGAATAATTCTCGAAAATGCTGTCCAGCATTTTCAAGCGGTCCTTGGTAAACTTCCGCGGGCTTCGGAAGTCGTACTTTCGGTACTTCTTCTCGCCACCCGTATCCTCCGTGGACCCGATGTTCTCGCCGCCCCGCGCCGCGCTGAGCAGCGCGTCGATCTGGCTTTGCGTCAATACCTCCGACACCGGCATCCTCCCCCTCTCTTGTTCTCACGCAGGCCGCGCCGCCGCGGCCGCATCCGTGTCAGCCGACCGCCGCACCGTCCGCCCTGGTCTCGGCGGAAATGGGCGCCTGCGTGCCGCGTTCCGTGTAATACTGCTCGATCCCGTCGCCCAGCGTGCTGGCGATGTCCAGACCCGTGACGATCAGCTCCACGCGCCGGTTCTTGGCCCGGCCCTCCCGGGTGTCGTTCTCCGCCACGGGGCGGAACTGTCCGTAGCCCATGCTAATCATCCGGGCCGGATCCAGAATGTTCATTTCCTGCAAATACACCAGCACCACTGTGGCGCGGTTGGACGCCAGAAAGCGGTCTGTGGACGGATTGTTGGGCTTGTTGGGGTCGCCCTGCGCCGTGTGACCCAGAACGCGCAGCTCGTCGATGGCGGGCGCGGCCTTGCGGATAATCTCGCCCACCTCGTCAAGGACCTCCTCGCCGTCGGAGCGGAGCACATAGCTGTCGCCGTCGAAAAACACCGCGTCGTTGAACGAGATGAACACATATCCGCCGCCCTTGGTGACGGAGATGTTCTCCGCCGCGCCCTGCTGGGCCACGTACATCTGAAGGTCCAGATAGAGCTGCTCCAGCGCCTGATCCACCTGCTGCTGGGTCGTGACGTTGTTTTCCGACTGATCTCCGTCCACCGGGGTGGTGGGGTCGGCGATCTGACCGTTGTTGCCCTTGTTCTCCGTGATCTCGTGGATCGCGTCCGGGTTAAAGCTCTGCACCAGCTGGACCCACTTCTGCTGGTCGATGGTGGACATGGAATACAGCAGCACAAAGAAGCACAGCAGCAGCGTCACCATGTCGCCGTAGGTATCCATCCAGCTCGCGCCGCCGCTGCCCTTATGCTTTTTCATCTGCCGCTCGCCTCCTCATGACCGCTCCGGTCACTTTTTCTTCTCCTTGGGCGCCTTGCCCTTTTTGCCGCCCGCGTTCTCGCCGCGCTGGTTCTGATCCACGAAGGTCAGCAGCTTCTCCCGCAGGGACTTGGGGTTCTCGCCGGACTGGATGGACATGATGCCCTCCACAATGATCATCTTGCAGAGGACCTCCTCCTCGTCCCGCGTGCGCAGGTTGGAGGCAATGGGGTTGAAGATCATGTGGGCCAGCACGCAGCCGTACAGCGTGGTGATGAGCGCGGTGCCCATGTCGGTGCCGATGCTGGACGAGCCGCTGTCGCCGGAGAGGTTCATGTTCTTGAGCATATTGATAAGGCCCACCAGCGTGCCCACCATGCCGAAAGCCGGAGCCACTGCGGAGGCCCGCTCGTACATCCCGGCCACGCTGTCGTGCCGGGCGGACATGCACTCGATGTCGTTATTGAGGATGCTGCGGACCTTGTCGGCGTCGTTGGCGTCCACGATCAGCATGATCGCCTGCTTGAAGAAGGGGTCCGACTGGGCGTTGGCCCGCTCCTCCAGCGCCAGAAGGCCGTTTTTCCGGGCCACCTGCGCCAGCTCCACCAACTGGTCGATGTAGTACATGGGGTTGAAGCGTTTGGTGTTGAGCATGATGCCGAAATGCTTGGGCATCTCCTTGAGCATCTTGCTGGGGAAGCTGGCCACCACGACCATGAGTGTGCACCCCACCACGATCAGGATACTGGAGGGGTCGAAGAAGTTCATGATCTGGGAGGGCTTGACCACAAACTGCCCGCCCGAGCTGGAAAACATCATGCCCACGATCATGATGGCGATAGCCGTCACCGTACCGATGATATATGTAAGATTCATCTGCTTTCACCTCTGCCGGACGCGGCCTTCCGCCGCCGTCCGTTTTTTCTGAAGCACCCGCTTGATCCCCGCGCGCGGAGCGCGCCTTCCGCCGCGCGCGCGGATCAGGCTGGTCCTTTGAGAGCCTGAATACGTCCGGTCAGCTCTGCTGAGCCGTCACCCGGACCGTGCGCGCGATGTCCTGCACCTTGGCGTTATACTCGGCGATCTTGCGGACGATCTCATCCGCCGTCTCCCGGACCAGATAGTAGCTGCGGTTCATCATCACGATCTTTGTCTCGGGGATCAGCTCGATGCACTCGATCTGAAGATGGTTCACCAGGAACTTGTCGTGGTTCATTTTTGTCAGAACGATCATATCCGCGTCTCCTCTCCTTCCCCGGCGGCCGCCGGGCGCGTGCCCGCACCCGGCCGTGCCCCGGAGAAACTCTGCTCAGCCCCCGCCGCGCGGGGACAGAAACTTACCGTTCAGCGGCCTTACCGCTTCATATTGACCAGCTCCTCGAGCATGGAGTCGGTCACGGTGATGATGCGGGTGTTGGCCTGATAGCCGCGCTGGGTGGTGATCATCTCGGCGATCTCGGTGGCCAGATCGGTACCGGAGGACTCCAGACCGCCGGTGAGCAGGGCGGTGTTGCCCGCGCTCTGGATCTCAACGGCCTTGTCCGCAGTCGGATCCTGATTGTTGAAGGGCTTGCCCGCCAGTGCGCCGCCAATGGAGGCGGCGATGCACTGACCCGCGCCCTCGCCGGCCTTGTAGTAGCCGTTCTGAAGGCGGGTCACGCCGTTGGGGTTGCTGACCACGCCCATCGCGAGGTAGCCCACCACGAGGATGCTGCCGTCGGCCTTGTTGGTGGCGGTGATCTTGCCGGTGGCCTTGTCGATGTAGATGTTGTCCGCGGTGATGGGCTGGCCGCTGCCGGCGGGATAGACGTTCTTGCCGTCGTTGGTGTCGCCTTTGGCGGTGGGATAGAGCGCCGTACCCTGCGCGGGGCCTGCGGTCGGGTCATCCGGCTTGCCCGCCGCCATGGGCAGGCGGATGGGGACGAGCTGGGTGCTGACCTGCGGGTTGTTGGCGTCGTCAATAGTGTTGTCAGTCTTGGTGGTCTTGGTCACAAAGCCGTACACCACGTTGCCCCGGCCGTCCACCAGATAGCCCTGAGAATCAAAGCAGAAGTCGCCCACGCGGCTCAGCTCCAGATCCTTGGGGTTGACGGTCGCCAGCGTGGTGCCGCCGTCAGCGGAGACGGTGGCGGTGGACTTGTTGCCCGTGAGGAAAAAGCCGTCGCCGTCGATCATGCAGTGCATCCCGTTGCCGTCGGCATTGTAGCTGGCGGTGCTCATGTCCATGGCGATGGTGCCGACATTGCAGCCGTAGCCGATCTGGGAGGGGTTCACGCCGCCGACCTGATCGGTGCCGTTGGAGCCGGCGGTCACGGTGGTGTAGATCGCCTCGGTAAAGGTGGTCTGGGCGGTCTTATAGCCCGCGGTGTTCACGTTGGAAATGTTGTTGCCGATGACGTTGAGCTTCTGCATATGGGATTTGAGTCCCGCGATAGCCGCATACATTGCGCCTGTCATTGAATGTCTGCTCCTTTCGGTTGGCGCCGCCGGGGAGCGGTCAATCGGACCTTCCCCAGAGCATCCTTCCGGTCCTGCTCTCTGTATGTTACAGGATCACGGCGCCATCAATATTGGTGAAAATGTTTTCCTTCATCTCCTCGGGGGACATGGCCGTGATGACCCGCCCGTTGGGGACGTTGATGATAAAGGCCCGGGTGGTGTCGAACGCGAGGATATTGGTCGCGCCCTTGGCCTGCGCCTTTTCCACGGTATCGCTGAGCTGGTCCATCAGCTCGTCGTCCACCTGAATGCCGCGCTGCTCCGCTCTCTGGCGGGCATGCTTTGAAAATGCGATGGACTGGCTCTCCTGCTGACGGGTGAGAAGCTGCGTCCTGAAGGACTGCTGCGCCGCATCCGCGGCGGCGGGTCTCCGGACGGAAGCGCCCACGCCCTGCACGGAGGATATCCGGTCGATCATTGCGCTCACTCCTTTGTCTGCTGCGGCGGGTCAGGCGCCCGTTTCCTCGGTCTCGCCCGGCTCGGTCACATCTGGCTCCTCCGGCTGTTCAGGCTGGGCCGGCTCGGTGCTGGGAAGGCGTCCCACCGCCATGATGCTGCTCATGCTGTACATCTGACCGTCAACATAGATCACGGGGCTTCCGTTGTAGGAGCCGGTCCCCGTCACGGTGCCGACGACCTCCTGAAGCTTGCCCTCGGAATCAAAGGTGCCGACCGTCACCTCCTTGCCCACAAGGGACGCGGAATAGCTCAGGCTGACGGCGTCCGTGATGTCGGCGATGGCCTGGATCATGGACATCTGCACCATCTGGTTGAGCATCTCGCTGGTGTCGGCGGCGTTCTCCGGGTCCTGATTCTGGAACTGGGCCACCATCATCTTGAGAAAGTCGGTCATGTCCAGCCCAAAGGAATCGGAGCTTTTCTTCACCGAGCTGGTGCTCTGCGTACTGGTCATCGCCGCGATATCGCCGATATAGCTGCTCATTGTCTCACTCCTTTCCAAAAGAGTTCAGGGGCTTCAAACTGCCTGCGCGTCCAGCGTCACAAGGCCGAGCCGGAGCTGCTGAAGGAAGTCCTCTCCGCTCTGGCGGCGCTCCCGCCGCTGCTCCTGACGCTGCTGCTGGTGCTGGGACTGCTGCTGGAACTGCTGATACTGCTGGGTCTGTTCCTGACGCTGGACCTCCACCTGCACGGTTCCCTGCGCACTGCTCTGGAGCATGGCGCTCAGGCTCTCCGCATGGCGGCCCAGCAGGTCGGCTGCCTTTTCCGTCGTGGTGTGGAGCACCACCTGCAGCGCGCCGTCCTTCGTCCGGGTCAGGTCGATGGTCAGCGTTCCCAGATTCTCCGGCGCGAGCTGGATCTTCACCTGCTTGTCGCCGTTTTTCAGGGCCGCGCTCACCGTCTTTGCCAGCTGCGCGTCCAGCTCCGGGCTCTGCGTGTCCGCCACGGGCGTCTCGCCCACCTTCACGGGGACGGTCTGCACCTCGCGGAACAGGGGCTGTGCCGTATCGGAGGCCGCGTTTTCCACCTGCGCGTCCGGGACCTCGCGCCGCTCGGTCAGCACCGCGCCGTCCATCCGGCTCTCCTTCGTCTCGCCGGTCTGCACGACCACGCTCTGCGCCGCCGCGTCCTTCGCCTGCGCGGCCTGCGGAAGCTCCGCGTTCTGAACGTTCTCCGCCGCCGGGGTCTTGGCCGTCTCCTCCGGGATCGCCTGCGCCAATTCAGCGGCGGGGGCCTCCACGGTGGAAAGGATTGTCTGCACGGTCTGCGGGGCCGTCTGCTCCACCACTGCGGTCAGCTCCGCCGGAGCGGCTGGCGCCGTCTGCTGGGGCAGGATCTCCCCGGTCTGGATCTGCACCGGCGCGGTCTGGCTCATCATCACGGTCAGCGCCGCCGCCACCTCCCGCAGCGTCTCGTCCGGCGCGCTCTCCTGCGCGTTCGCGTCCAAAGCGGTCTTGGGCTGCTCTGCGGCCCGGGCGTCGGTCCGGTCCTTCATCATGCGACCAAAGCTGCCGTCGCTCTGCTTCGTGCTCTCCTGCCGCGCGGTCCGCTGGGTCTGCGCCGCCGCCGAAAGCTGCATCATCTGCAGCAGATCATTCATCGTATTCATCATTTCACCTCCTTTCAATGGAATGGGGTCTGCGATTTATGATTCAAGTGAAGCGCTCCGCCCGGAATTGCTGCGGGCGCCCACCAGATCATCAATAAACTGTTCCTCGCTCTTTTCCACGTCCTTGACATACGCCTGGAGCTTTTTCTCCCGCAGCTTTTCCACGGAGGAAACGTCCAGCTTGGCGCTGACCAGCTCCTGCCGCTTGGCCTCCATCCTCCGGCGGAGCGTTTCCAGCTGGGCCAGCTCCCGGGCGATCACGCCCTGCTGGACCTTCAGCCCCGTTTCATAGCCCCGCATCTCCGCGATGGACAGGCCCAGCGCCGCCTTTTCCCGGTACTCCCGGTTGATATCGGCGTACCGGCGGCGGGCGTTCTCAAGAACCTGCTCCTGCCGACGGACCTCCGCCGCTGCGGCGCCCAGCTCCACCTGAAGGCTGTCCTGCACCTGACGGCGGTACTCCAGCACGATGTCCAGCGGAAACCGAAACTTTTTCACGTTTTCCGCCCTCCTTCTCTCTGCTCAAGCCGTCACTGAAGGATCTTTTTCATCTGCTGCATGGTCTCGTCGTAGGTGAACGACTCGTCCACGCCCTGCTTGAGGAAATCGTCGATGGCGTCGATCTTGCTCAGCGCGTAGTCCAGCTTGGGGTTCGTCCCGGCCTTGTACGCGCCGATGGACACCAGATCCGCGCTCTTTTCATACACGCTCATGATGTCGCGGACGCGGCCCGCGGCCCGCCGGTCCTCCATGGGAACGATGTCCGCCATCAGTCGGGAGATGCTGGCCCCCACGTCGATGGCGGGGTAGTGGTTGGCGGCGGCCAGCCGCCGGGAAAGGACGATGTGTCCGTCCAGAATGCCGCGGACCGTGTCCGCGATAGGCTCATTGGTATCGTCGCCCTCCACCAGCACGGTGTACACGCCGGTGATGGAGCCTTTTTCAAAATTTCCGCTGCGCTCGAGCAGCTTGGGAAGCTCGGCGTAGATGGACGGGGTGTAGCCCCGGGCCACCGGCGGCTCGCCCACGGCGAGGCCGATCTCCCGCTGGGCCATGGCGAAGCGGGTCAGGGAATCCATCATCAGCAGCACGTCGCAGCCCTGATCGCGGAAGTATTCCGCGATGCCGGTAGCGACGGAGGGGCATTTCTTGCGCAGCATCGCGGGCTGGTCGGAGGTGGCCACCACCAGAATGGAGCGGGCCATGCCCTCCTCGCCCAGATCCTTGCGGACGAAGTCCAAAACCTCGCGTCCGCGCTCGCCCACCAGCGCGATCACGTTGATGTCGGCCTTCACGTTCTTGGCGATCATGCCCATCAGCGTGCTCTTGCCCACGCCGGAGCCGGCGAAGATGCCGATACGCTGGCCCTTGCCGATGGTCAGCAGCCCGTCGATAGCCTTGATGCCGAATTCCATGCGCTCCGTGATGGCGGGGCGCGCCATGGGGTTGATATATTTTCCCTCCACACAGTGGGTGGAACCGCTTGGAAACGGCGGGCCGCCGTCGATGGGCTGGCCCAGCGCGTTGATGATCCGCCCCCGGAGGAACGGACCCATCGGCAGCGCGAGCTGCGTGCCGGTGTTGCGGACGAAGTTACCCGCGGAGATGCCGCTCATATCGGAGTAGGGCATCAGGAGGATGCGGTCGTTTTTGAAGCCGACCACCTCCGCCGTCACCTGATCTCCGGTCTCGCCGTTGTAGATCCGGCAGATGTCGCCCACCGCAGCGTTCCCGCCGGAGGCCTCGATGGACATTCCAACGATATTTTCGATCCTTCCCGTCAGGCTGAAGGTATCCGCGTTTTGAAGCTGCTGGATCATCTGTCCAAACACGATGCCTGCTCCTTAAATATGTATCGTCACGGACCGTCCGTCCGTCCGGTTCCGGGCGGGTGGGGGTCGTCGGTGGGAAGTCCGTCCAGAATGGAGCGGATGTTGTTCATCTGGGTGGACGCGCTGGCGTCTATGATCGTGTCCGGGGTCTCGATGATGCAGGTCCCGGCCTCCTCCGTCGCCACGGGGGCGATGCGGATGTGGTCGGAAAGCCCCGCCAGCGCCCGGGTCAGCCGCGGCGTGATCTGGGCAAGGCCCTTCGCGTCGCAGCCGGAGACGTAAATGCGGACCCATTCCCGGCGCTTCATCTTCTCCGTGGCGTCCTGGATCATCTTCGCAATGATGCCGCTGGAGCTTTTCAGGCTGATGCGGATGACCTTTTCCGCCACCGCGATGGCAAGGTCCCGCATGTCGGTTTTCGCGGCGTCCATCATCTGATCCTGCTGCGCCGCCGCGTTTTCCAAAAAGGTGCGCAGCTGCGCCTGCATCTGGGCGGCCTGCGTCTCCCGGTTGGTCTTGAGATCCTGCTCCGCGCCGGCGGACCCGGCGGCGTAGCCATCCTGATAGCCCTGCCGCTGCGCCTCCTCCCGGATGCGCTCGGCCTGCGCGCGGGCCTCCGCCGCCGCGTCGGCCCGGAGCTTTTCCGCTTCCTCCCGGGCCGAGCGGAGGATGGCCTCCGCCTGCACCTGAGCGAACTTGAGCTGCTCCGCGCTCTGGTCGGAGGGCGCTTCCTCCTCCCCGGTCGCCTCGTCTGAGCCGTCCTCCGCGCCGCCGCGCCGCCGCGGGCGCGGCCCGCCGTCCACGAACAGCTCATCCTGAAGCCCCGCCAGCAGGTCCTCTTCCTCCTGCGGCGCGGAGCCGGGAGCATCGTCCGCAGTCAGCGCGTCCGGGAACTGGTACGGCTCCGCCTTCGGGCGTATGAACTTTTTCAGGACACTCCCGTTAAGCAATGATGTCGTCCTTTCCGCCCTTGATAATGATGATCTCGTTCTGCTCCTCCAGCTTGCGGATCACGTCCACGATGCGCTGCTGCGCCTCTTCCACGTCCTTCATGCGGACGTTGGTGGTGATCTCCAGATCGTCCTTGATGTTCTGTGCCATACGGGTGGACATATTGGAGAGCAGCTTGTTTGCCACCTCCTCGGTGGTCGCCTTGAGGGAGAGGACGATATCCTTCGGATCGCAGTCGCGCAGGAAGCGCTGGACCGACCGGTCGTCCATGCCCACCAGATCCTCGAACACGAACATCCGCTTGCGGATCTCGTCCGCCAGCTCCTGATTGTAGGCGGACAGTCCGTCGAAGATGCTCTTTTCGCTGGTGCGGTCGATATTGTTCATCAGGCTGGCCACGAAATCCACGCCGCCGACCTTGACGTTCTTGCTGCTGACAATGGTGGAGAAGCGCCGGTTCATCTCCGCCTCGATGATCTTCATGGTGGAAGGAGACGGGCTTTCCATCTTGGCCATGTACTCCACGACCTTGACCTGCTTGGCCGGGTCCATCTGCTCCACCACGCTGGCGGACTTGGCCGGGCTTACGTAGGACAGGACCAGCGCCACCGTCTGGGGCCGCTCGTACTGCAGGGCGGAGAACAGGGACTTGGCGTCCGCCTTGTCGAGAAATGCGAACTGCCGGTTTTTCATGGATTTCTCCACTTTTTCCAGAAGCTGCGCCGCCGTCTGCTCACCGAACGCCTTTTCAAGGACCGTCTTGGCGTATTCCAGACCGCCCTCGGTGATGGCCTTGTTGGTCAGGCACATCTCGTAGAAATCGGTCAGCACGCCCTCCGTCATTTCGGAGTCCAGATAGCCCAGCCGGGCCACCTCCAGCGTCAGCGTTTCCACGTCCTCGGGGTCCATGTACTTATAGAGCAGGGACGCCTTATCCGCCCCCAGCGAGACGACCACGGCCGCGGCCTTCTGCGGGCCGGTGAGCGCGGCGATCCGGCTCTTGGCGGCGGCGGAAGGCTGCTGCTTGGCGGGCTCCGCCTTGGGCGCAGGGGCGGCGGGCGCTTCCACTGCCGCCGCGGCCTCCGCCGGAGCGTCGGCGCTCCGTTTCTTAGCGCTCATCCTCTTCGCCCCCCTTCAGCCAGGTCTTGAGCATGTGGGCCGCCATTTCCGGATTCTCCTCCGCGAACTTGCGGATCTCCTGACGGAGCTGGATACTCTTTTCCGTCCGGATGGTCATAATGTCGGCTCCGTCGTCCGGCGCGTCCGCGCCCATATCCACTGCCGAGACCGGCACCTGCATGGCTGCCGCCTGAGCCGCCAGCGCGGCCAATTTTGCCTTTTTCTTCTTGCGCCGCCGCCCGGCCAGCGCCAGCAGGATCAGCAGCAGAAGCAGCAGCGCCGCGCCGCCGATGGCCGCGTACAGCGCCCACGTGGGCAGGACCAGCCCGCCCGGGGTGGGCACGATGCCGGAGGAGGGATCGTAGAACGGGGCGATGAGGACGGAGATCTTGTCCGCCGCCTGATCTGCGGCGATGCCCGCCGCGTGGCCCACATGATTCGTCAGGTCCGCGGTGTTCACACTGCCGGCCACCGCGCTGTTGATGCTGACCGACACCATCAGGTCGGTGACGACGCCGGCGATGCGTTCCACCTGCTGCTTGTTGGTGTCTACATTATAATTTGTCTCGCCCTGATTGCGGATATAGGTCTCGTCGCCGTTGGCCGTGGCCTGATTCTCCACATAGGTGCTGATGTCGGCGTTGGACTCGTTGCCCACCACGCCGCCGACCGTGGTGCCGTCCCCGCGGACAACCTCCTGATCGTAAACTCTGGAGCCGATGATGCCCTCGCCGCCGGTGGAGCCGTCGCTGGCCCAGTCGGGGAGGGTGTATGTAGTATTCTCGCCCACCGTGTGGTTCACGTCCACCGTGCTGCTGACGGCCACGCGCACATTGTCCGCGCCGTAGAGCGGAGCGAGGACCGTCATGATCTGGGTGCGGACCTTGTTGTTCACCTGCTCCTCCAGCCGCAGCTTCAGCTCGGACGCGTCGGACGCGCCGCTGACACCGGTGCCACCGGAGTACACATTGCCCAGTGAGTCGGAGATGGCGATGTTGTCGATCTCCAGCCCCTGCACGCCGTGGGCCACCAGATTGCGGATGGCCGCGGCCTGCTGGTCGGAGAGTGTCCCGCCGCCGTCCATGGTCACCATGACGGAGGCGGAAGCGTCCACAGCGTTGCTGCTGTCGAGCACGTAGCGCCGGTCCTCGCCCTGGGCAATGGTGACCACCGCGGACTTGACCCCGTCCATGCACCGGATGACGCCGGCCATGCGGTCCTGCAAGTCCTGAAGATAGGCCATCTGCCGGTCGGAATCTGTGGACATAGCGCCCACGCCCTTGCGGTACGTCTCATAGGCGAAGCCGGAGGTGGGATAGCCCTGCATCAGCAGGTCCGCCTTGAGCTGCGCCTCCTGCGCCTGCGGCACAAGGATGGTGTCCGTTCCCTGAATGCGGAAATCCGTCGCGCCGTTATCGTTGAGATACGTCGTGATGGAGGAGATCTCCTCCGTGCTCAGTCCCGTAAAGAGGACCGCGTAGGGCCGGGTGTTCGCATAGACGGCGAACGCGATCCCGCCCACCAACAGGACCGCCAGCAGGCATCCCAGCGCGATCCGCACCTTTTTACTCATTTTGGCCCCAATGCCCTTGAGCTTTGCGCCAAAACTCTTCAGCTTCTCCTGCAATTACGTTACCCCCACCTGAATTTCGGTCCGGCTCCCGGTCACAGGTTGATGCGCGTCAGCTCGCTGTAAGCGTCCAGCGCTTTATTTCTCAGCTGGACCAGCAGCTCCACCGCCGCAGCCGCCTTGGTGGCCGCAATGGTCGCCTCCGCCGGGTTGTCCAGCTGGCCGGTGGCAAGGAGGTACTGCGCCTCGTTCTTCTCCTGATCGGTGGTCTTTACGTTGTCGATGGCGCTCTTGAAAATGTCCGCGAACATTCCGTCGGTCCCGGCGGAGCCTTTCTCCGCCCGCCGCGCCCCGCCGAGGGCGGCGGCATTCTCAATGGGCTGTATAACAGAAAACGGCTGTGTATTCATCCGAAAATCTCCCCTCCAAAACGTGGCTCCCGGCGGCGTTTCCTATTGAAAAACCGCCGATCCGGGGCCGTCCGTGCAGTTCCCATTCCGCACGAGCGCACCGCGTTGCCGCGGTGCGTTTCTCTCTTATCAGCGACCGATCTCCAGCGCCTGATTCACCACGGTCTTGAACGCGCCCAGCGCGGTAACGCCCGCCGAATATGCCTGCGTGGCAGCCATGGCGTCCGTGACCTCCTTGACCAGCGTGACGTTGGGCATTTCCACATAGCCGTCCGCGTTAGCGTCGGGGTGGGTGGGATCGTATACCAGCTTCAGCTCAGACGGGTCCTCTACGACCTGCGTGACGCGGACGCCGCCCGCCGTGTTGTATCCGGCGTTGGACGCCAGCGCGCGGCTGGCCATGATGCTGCGGAAACCGTTTCGTCCGTCCTGCGCCTCAAACACGGTCATTTTGCGGCGGTACGCGCCGCCCGCCTCCGTGCGGGTGGTGTTGATGTTGGTGATATTTTCAGACACCATGTCCAGCCGCAGCTGCTGCGCCGTCAGACCGGAGCCGATGATGTTCATAGAGCTGAGAAAAGCCATTCGGCACCCTCCTTAAAATGATCCGCCTGCGCTCACTGGCCCTTGATGGCCGTACGCAGGATGCTCAGGTCGCTGTCGATGGAGCGCATGGCATAGCGCAGCTGATAGGCGTTGCGCGCCAGCTCCACGCCCTGCTCCGTCAGGTTCACGCCGTTGCCGTCCATGCGGGCAGACTCGCTCACCGCGGTATGCACCGTGGGCCGGGCGTTTTCAATGGCCTCGCGGAACGCCGCCGTGGGCCGGGACGCGCCCGAGGCCGCCAGCAGGCTGCGCTTGAACGACTCCTCGAACGTCACATATTTGGTCTTATAGCCCGGCGTCTCTGCATTGGAAATATTGTCCAGAATCGCAGTCTGCTTGGACCACAGGAACCGCATGGAGCTTTCCATCATGCGCTGCGAGTTGCTGGTAACAAAATCCATCCAGTCCAGCTCCTTTTTCACCGGCCGCAGGACCGGTATTTCTTGCATTCAGGCGGCTGCGCGCAATGCTTGCAGTCCGCCATTTATATCGTATATTATAGTTTGCGGCCGTGTAAAAAGCAATAAAAATCTTCAAATTTTGTGAAAAAATATAGCTTCTGTTAATTTTTTTGTGAAAAGATATGATTCCTGTTAATTTTTTTGCAAAAAGGAAAAACTTCCTGCTCTCTTTGTGTGCCGCATGTTGAGAAGTCCTTTGCATTTTTGTAATTCTTGCTTTTTTCTGTAAAAATCTGTTGATTCTTCCAGCATTTCCCTCCATCCGTGCCGGATACCGTTTGATTTCCCGGCCCGCGCATTCGTGCTGTCCCGCCAAAAGCAGCCGGTCTCCCAGCGTGCAGCGCGCTGATTTTCCCGTCTCCTAGCGTGCGGAGCGTAAAAAATATGCATATAACATTCATTGTCTTTGTATATTTGCTTATTTGCAAATAACTTTTGGTGATAGCTGTCCGCGCCGGACCGGAATCACGCAAAGCGGAAGCGCCGAAGGGCCGCTTTGGGATGCGCGGAGCTGTTTTTGGTCCGCTGGCTCGCAGAAAAGGGGAGCGCGGGCCGGAAGCCGAAGGGAGCCGTCCCCTGCGCCGTGGGTGCGCAGAAAGTGCTTTTGCCGCCGGTAAGCGCAAGGGAGCCGCCGCGCGCGAAAAGGGAGGGCCGCTCCAGCGGCCCTCCCCAGCTTGCGTTGTTTACTTGTGGATCTCGTTCTGGAAGAACTCCCACGCTTCCTTGTCGGTGAACTTCTCGTGGACGATCTTGCAGACGGCCTGCGCCATCTCCACGGGGTGCTCGCTCTGGAAGATGTTGCGGCCCATGTCCACGCCGTGAGCGCCCTTCTGCATCACGTCGTAGGCCAGAGTCAGCGCGTCCTTCTCCGGCAGCTTCTTGCCGCCCGCCACCACGATGGGCACCGGGCAGGCCGCGGCCACTTCCTCGAAGTTCTCGCAGTCATAGCTCTTGACGATCTGGACGCCCATCTCAGCGATGATGCGGGTGGCCAGCTTGAAGAACCGGTCGGTCCGGGCCATGTCCTTGCCCACGGCGCACACGCCCATGGTGGGCACGCTGTACCGCATACCGGCGTTGACCACATGGCTGAGGTTATCCAGACTGCTGAGCTGGCCGTCCGCGCCGATGAAGGTCTGGACCGCCATGCAGTCCGCGTTCATGCGGATGGCGTCCTCGATATCCACGGCCACCACCTCATGGCTCAGGTCGTCCTGAAGCATGGAGGAGCCGGAGGTCACGCGCAGCGCGATGCTCTTGGCCGTCTCCGGCGCGACGCAGGTGCGGATCGCGCCGCGGGTGCCCATGAAGCAGTCCACATAAGGGGCCAGCTTGGGCAGCAGCAGATCCAGCCGCTCCAGTCCCGCGGTGGAACCCATGAAATAGCCGTGGTCAAAGGCAAACATCACGGTGTTGCCGCTCTTGGGGTTGAACAGGTTGGAAAGGTGCTTCTTCATGCCCCAGTCAAGGCTGTTGCAGCCCTTGAGGTAAAAGCCGTTCAGATTGGCAAAGGGCGTGTCCACATGGTAATCCTTCGCGACTTTCAGGCCGTCCAAATCTGCCATATTGATTCCTCCTTCGATTTCTCGTCAGTTTCACTGTCCGTAAACGGAGAATTGCTCCGCTCCCGGCAAAACGCCGAAGGCGCGGCGTCCTGCCGGGAGCGGAGCGCAGCCGAAGCCGCGCTCCGCCCTTTCCCATCCGCGCAGCGGACGGGCCGGAGTTTTTTAGAAGTTGTAGTTGTCCATGTTCTCGGCGGTGAACACGGCGCGCTCGGGCAGCAGCACGACGCCGTTGTTCTCAGCCTCGGTGGCAGCGCCGGCGCTCAGGCAGTCGTTGGCCATGACTTCGCAGTCGCCGATGCCGGGGATGGAGATCACGTCGCCGACCTTCACGTTGTTGCCGGCGGCCAGATAGGCGGCCACATAGCAGCCCATGGCACCCTGAATGCCGCAGTCCCACAGACCCCAGTTATAGATGGTGCCGTTGGAGCAGTACTGCTTGACGGCGTTGGGGGTGGCGAAGCCGGTGATGGTCACGTCGTCCTTGGTCAGGCCCTTGTTCTCGGCAGCCTGCAGCTGGCCGGGCAGAGCGGTGGAGTCGTTGCAGATGATCAGGTCGATGTCGGGGTGAGCGGACAGGACAGCCTCGCCGACGGTGATGGACTTCTCAGCGTCCTGCTCAGAGTAGTAGTTGTCGGGGTTGACGTTGGTCCAGTTGGGATACTTCTCGGCGATGATCTTCTCGCCCTCGACCTGCCAGGAGTTCTGGTCGGTCACGGTCGCCTGAGAATAGTGCCAGCAGTAGGTGACTTCGTCCTTCTCGGGATCGACGCCGCGGGCCTTCAGACCCTCAACGGACATATCGACCAGCATCTGGCCCAGGACCTCGGGAGTGCCCTGAGAGACCATCAGCGCGCGGTCCTCGCCGGCGGCGTCGGAGTCCCAGGTGCACACGACCACGCCCGCGTCCTTGGCGGCCTTCAGCGCGTCGGAAACACCGGCGGCGTCCACGGTGGAGATGCAGATGGCATCCACGCCGGAGGCGACAGCCTGATTGATGACGGCGACCTGCTCCGCAACGCCGGCGGTAGCATTGCCCATGTACTCAACGGTGAAGCCCCAGTCCTTGGCATAGGACTGCGCGCCCTCGTTGGCGACCTCGAAGAAGGCGTTGCCGGTCAGCTTCGGAATAAAAGCGACCGTCTTACCCTCCACGCTGGCGGCGCTGCTCTCCACGGGAGCGGAGGAAGCCGCGGGCGCAGAAGCCGCCGCGCCGCTGCTGGCGGCGGGAGCGGAGCTGGAGCCGCCGCAGGCCGCGAGGCCCATGGTCATGGAGAGTGCAAGAAACAGTGCAAAGATCTTTTTCATGTTACATACCTCCAAATTATTTATATCCCGGGGCTTTGCCCCCGAATACCGGATTTACTGCGCGGCGGCCTTGTCTTTTTTCAGGCCGGAGCGCCACTTCGCCACCTTGGCGATCACCGTGGGATTGCTGGCCAGAGACCGTCCCACGACCACCACCACCAGCAAAACGCCGATGGGGATGTCCAGATACTGCGTGTTGATCTTGAAGCACAGGGGCATGCCGAAGCGCAGCAGGCCGATGGCAATGGCGGCCAGCGCCGTTCCGAGGATGCTGCCCTTGCCGCCGGTGGAGAGGGTTCCGCCCAGCACCACGGCGGTGATGATGTTCATGGTCAGGCCGCTGCCCAGATCGGACTTGGCGGTGCCCAGATAGGACGTGAGGATCACGCCCGTCACCGCCGCGCTGACGGCGCTGAGGATGTAGGTGGACATGATGACCCAGCGGCTGTTGATGCCGGAGTACTCCGCCGCCTGCTGGTTCACGCCCACAAGGAAAATCTTGCGGCCGTACTTCGTCCTGTGCAGCAACAGGTACGCCAGCACCGCAAGGACCAGAAAGATGACGATCTGGAACGGAATCACGCCGAACACCTTATACTTGGTGATCCACTTGAACTCCTCCGGAAAGCCGCTGATGCCCTGATAGCTCTCCGTACTGGAGAGGGTGGACACCAGAAGCGCAAGTCCCGAGTAGAGGAAGCTGCCGCCCAGCGTGACCACCATGGCCTGCACGCCGCAGTACGCGATGAAGAAGCCGGACAGTGCGCCGCACAGCGCGGCGATCACCACGGCCAGCGCCACCGCCTGCCAGATGCTGAATCCGAAGTCCTGCCACGCCACGCCGATGGTGATGGAGGTCAGGCCCACGATGGAGGCCACCTGAATGTCGATGCCGCCGGTAATCATGACGAACGTGACGAACACGGAGATGATGCAGATGGAAAGGAAGTCGTTCGCGCTGTTGAGCAGCAGCGCGGGGCGCAGGAACTTTGCGTTCTTGGAGCCGAAGATCACGAACTCCATCACCAGCAGGAGGACGAGGAACATGTTCCAGCTGAACGCGGGACGTTTTTTCAGCGATTTCATTTCGCAGCCTCCTTTGCTTCCTCAGCCGGCATGGTCCGCGCGGCGAGGCGCGCATGGCGGTTGCGCACGGTGGCCCGGCGCTGCATCAGCGCGTCGACCACGACGATGGTAATCAGAATGATGCCGGTAATGGCGTTATCGTAGTTCGAGGAGAAGCCCATGAACACCAGCAGATAGCTGATGGAGGCCATGATGACCGCGCCGATGGCCGCGCCGATCATGGTGCCCACGCCGCCGCTCAGGCTGATGCCGCCCAGCACGCAGGCCGCCACGGCCTTCATTTCATAGCCGTTGCCGCTGGCGGAGGTGACAAAGCCGATGCGGCTGCAGAAGATGATGCCCGCCACCGCGCTGAGCACGCCGCAGATCATGTACGCCGCCACCTTGGTCTGCACGGAGGGGATGCCCACCAGCTCCGCGCCGCCGGCGTTGTCACCGACCGCGATGAAGTAGCGGCCCCGCCGCGTCCGGGTCAGCAGCGCGTGGATAATGACCACCAGAAGGACCGCGCAGCAGTAATACACCGTGAAGCTGCCCACCAGCGTAACGGAGGAGAAGTCCTTGAACTCCTTGGGCAGGTTCTCCACCCACGCGCCGCCGGCGTAAATGTACATCATGCCGCGCAGGATGCCGTTGGTGCCCAGCGTGAAGATCAGGGACGGGACCTTCATCACCGCCACGCCCCAGCCGTTGATGATGCCGATGACAAGGCCGATGAGGATGCCCACCGTGAACGCGAAGCCCCAGTTGGCGCCGTCCCGCAGGAGGCTGCCCACCACCGTGGCCACAAAGCCCAGATTCGAGCCGACGGAAACGTCGATCTCGCCGACGAAGATGGCGAACGCCATGCCCACGGCCACCAGCGTGTACACCACGGAGGTGTTGAAGCAGGCGCTGATATTCGTTCCGGTCAGGAACTTGGGGTTGATCGCTCCGACGATCAGGAACAGGGCCAGCAGGAAGAAGAAGCTGCTCATCTCCCGTGCCTTCAGAAACTTTTTCGCAGCACTCATTTGTTCACAGCCTCCTGCTCCAGAATTCCGAAGGCCGCCGCCATCAGGTTATCCTGATTGATGTCCGCCTTCTGGAACTCGGCGTTGATGCGGCCCTGATACATGGTCACGGCGCGGTCCGCCAGCTCCACGATCTCCTCCATATCGCTGGAGATCAGCAGGACGGAAACGCCCTGCTCCCGCAGCTGGTGGATGATGGTATACACGTCTCCGCGGGCCGCCGCGTCGATGCCGCGGGTCGGCTCGTCCAGAATGACGATCTTCGGCGCTGTGGAAAGGCTGCGCCCGATGACGATCTTCTGCTGGTTGCCGCCGGAGAGGCTGCCGGCCAGCTGATCGTGGCCCGTGACCTTGGTGCGGAAGTTCTCCACATACTGCTGCGTCACGTTATACTCCGCCCTGCGGTTGAGGAACAGCCGCCCCATCTGGGCGCTGAAAAGATTTGCGCTGGTGGTGTTGGCCGCCACGTCGCAGATCTTGAAAAGACCGTTGAGATGCCGGTCCTCGGGCACGTAGTTCAGCCCCGCCCGGATGACCTGATTCGTCTTGCGTCCGGTGATGTCCTGTCCGGCCAGAAGGACCTTGCCCCGCAGGACCTTGTCCATGCCGAAGATGGTGGTGGCCATCTCCGTCCGGCCCGCGCCGACCACGCCGGCCACGCCCAGGATCTCGCCGGGATACACCTTCAGGTCGATGCCGCTGAAGCCGTATCCGCTGAAATCCTGAAGCTCCAGCACCGGCTCCGCCGTGTAGTCCACGGGCTTGACCTCGTGCTTTTTCGCCTGCGCGGTCATCTCCGCGTCCGGCGGGAGCAGGCCCTTGACCAGATCCTCCCGGGTGAAGTCCGCCACCGGGCCGTGGATGGTGATGGTGCCGTCCCGCATGATGGCCACGTGGGTGGCGATCTCAAAGACCTCAGCCAGACGGTGGGTGATGTAAATGATGCCGATGCCCTTGGCCTTCAGGTCGTTGACGCACTTGAAAAGGCTGCGCACCTCGTCAAAGGTCAGCGCGGAGGTCGGCTCGTCCAAAATCAGGAGCTGGGCATGGCGCAGGATGCCGCGCAGGATCTCCACCAGCTGCTGCTCGGCGATGGAAAGGCTGCTGGCCTTGCGGGCCAGATCCAGATCCCAGCCGATCTCCGCCATGGTCTCCACAAGCTCCTTGTGAAGCTCCGCCTTGCTCTTCTGGAAGCCGATGAGGATGTTCTCCTCCACCGTCATATTCGGGAAGAGCAGCGGCTCCTGCGGGACCATGTAGATCCCCTTCGCCAGCGCCACGGAGGGGCGGCTGAGCGTCAGCGTCTCGCCCCGGATGGCCAGCTCGCCGCTGTCGTGGGTGTAAATACCCATTACGATCTTCATCAGCGTGGATTTTCCCGCGCCGTTGCCGCCGATCAGAGCCAGCACCTCGCCCGGCATCACGTCCAGGCTGATGCCCTTGAGGACCGCGTTAAGTCCGAAGGACTTATAAATGTTCCTGATCGAGAGCAGCGGCCCCGTGCCGCCCGCGGCTTCTTTCACTGCCACCAGTTACTCCCCCATTCCCCGTTCATGACAAACGTTATGCAAAAGACACAAATGTTTCTTTCACGTGATTTTTGTTTTCAGTCGTATCATAAAGCCTTTTCCTTCGTTTGTCAACCGCCTTCGCTTCTGCCGCCGCCGCCGGAGACGGCCCTTTTCGACGAAAAATCCGGAAAATCAGGAACTTTTTTGGCTCCGTCTGTTTCTTGTGCACAATTTCCGTCGAAAAGTTTATTGGGAATGACGATTTTGCAGTTTTGCATGGTATTCCGCCGCTTTCATTTGACAAGGCGATAACGCTGGTGCTATACTATCCGTGTAAAACATTTGGCAGTTCGGAAAACATTTGTCTGCCCAAGAGGGGAGCGGTCACCGCTATGGACACGCGGGACATCCGGCTGGACTATGAGAACATTCTGATGGTCAAGACGGCGTGGTACTATTATATGGAGAACTACACCCAGCAGAATATATCCCATCTGCTGGGCATCAGCCGCGCAAAGGTTATCAACCTGCTGGAAAAGGCGCGCCAGAGCGGCGTGATCCAGTTCAACATCCGTCAGGACGGCGACCGGCGCATGAAGCTGGAGCAGGATCTGATCTCCCGCTTCGGCCTGAGCGATGTGTTCACCGTTCCCACAGGGAGCACGCTGTCGGACCTGAATGAGAGCATCGCGCAGGCCGCGGCCATGTACATCATCAAGCGCTCCGATGAGGGCGCGTTCATCAACATGGGATACGGCGACACCACCAGCCGCATCCTGAACCATCTGGCCATGACGGCGGAAAAGCCCCTGAACATGGTCAGCCTGACCGGCGGCGTGAATTACTACCTGCCCAACGCGTATTCCAACGTGTTCAATGCCCGGCTGTACCTGATCCCCTCGCCGCTGCTGCTCTCCAGCCCGGAGATCCGGAACGCGCTGCGGCAGGAGCCGAGCGTGCAGGAGGTCTACCGCATGATCCCCCTGTCCAGCATGAGCGTGGTTGGCATCGGCAGCATGAGCGACGACGCCACCATGATCAAAAACGGCATCCTCAGCAAAAACGACCTGACGGTGCTGACGCTTCAGGGCGCCGTGGGCGACATCCTCAGCCACTTCCTCGACAAAAACGGCGAGCCGATCTCCGTGGATCAGGAGCAGCGCCTGATGAGCACGCCGCTGGACGATCTGCGCAAGCTGGAGCATGTGATCGGCGCGGCGGGCGGCCCCTGCAAGGTGGACGCCATTCTGGCGGCGCTGCGGGGCGGATATCTGGATGTGCTGGTGACCGACGAGGGCACGGCGGAGGCGCTGCTGCAGCGGGCCGGAAACTGATGCGTCCGCGCACTTTTACTGGTCGATCCTGTACTTTTATGGGAGGTATTTGACATATGGCGAACTATCTGATGGCTGTGGACGCCGGGACCGGAAGCGTCCGCGCGGTGATCTTCGGCACGGACGGCACCCAGATCGGCTGCGTCCAGCAGGAGTGGACCCACCGGGAGGACCCCCGCTGGCCCGGAAGCATGGATTTTGACTGGAAGACCAACTGGGCGCTGGCCAGCGGCTGCATCCGGGGCGTGCTGGAAAAGACCGGCATCGCGCCGGAGGACATCGCGGCGGTCTCCACCACCTGTATGCGGGAGGGCATCCTGCTCTACGACGGGGCCGGAAACGAGATCTGGGCCTGCGCCAATGTGGACGCCCGGAGCGACGCCGAGGTGGGCGAGCTGATCCGCATGGACCCGGAGCTGGAAAAGGCCGTCTATCTCAAGAGCGGCCAGACCTATGCGCTGGGCGCGCTGCCCCGTCTGCTGTGGGTGAAGAACAACCTGCCGGAGGTCTATGAAAAGGCCGCATCCATCGGTATGTTCAACGACTGGCTGATCTACCGGCTCACCGGAAAGCTGGCCGTGGAGCCAAGCAACGGCAGCACCACCGGCATCATGGACCTGCAGAGCCGGACGTGGAATCCGGAGATCGCGGAAAAATGCGGCCTGCGGGCGGACATCTTCCCGCCGGTGGTGGAGTGCGGCACGAAGTTCGCCGCCGTCAGCGCCAAGGGCGCCGCGGAGACCGGACTGAAGGAGGGCACCCCCGTGGTGGTGGGCGGCGGCGACTGCCAGTTGGGCACCATCGGCGTGGGCGCCTGCAAGGCCGGACAGGCCGCCGTGTTCGGCGGCAGCTTCTGGCAGTATGAGTTCAACACCGCCAGCGGCAAGACCGATCCGGGCTGCCGTGTCCGCGTCAACTGTCACGCCGTGCCCGGTCTGTGGCAGTATGAGGCGCTGGCGTTCAAGCCGGGCCTTGTGATGCGCTGGTTCCGGGACGGCTTCTGCCAGCTGGAGATCGCCGAGGCCGCCAAGGCCGGCACCGATCCCTATGTGCTGATGGACGAAAAAGCGGCCCAGATCCCCGCCGGAAGCTACGGGATGCAGTGCTGCTTCAGCGACCTGATGAACTTCATCAACTGGAAGCACGCCAGCCCCACGTTCACCAACTTCCTGCTGGAGCCGGAGAAGTTCAACCGGTACACCTTCTACCGCGCCATTCTGGAAAACACCGCTCTGCTGGTGCGGGGCCACATCGAGCTGGTGAAGGAGGCCACCGGCAATGAGCCGGACGAGCTGATCTTCGCCGGCGGCGCGTCCAAAAGCCCCCTGTGGTGCCAGATCGTGGCGGACGTGACCGGAAAGCCCGTCCGCGTCCCCGTGGTCAAGGAGGCCACCGCGCTGGGCGCGGCCATTCTGGCCGGCTGCGGCGTGGGGATCTATCCCAGCGTTGAGGAAGGCGTGCGCCAGACGGTGAAGTGGGACCGCGAGTTCCAGCCGCAGGCCGAAAACGCACCGGTCTACGCCGCGCTTTATGAGAACTGGCGCAAGGTCTACGCCGCGCAGCTTGCCCTGTGCGACGAGAAGCTGACCCGGAATATGTGGATCGCTCCCGGTCTGTGAGCGGTGAAAATCAAGGAGGAGAATGAGCCATGTTTACTTTGAATGAAAACGAGCGTGAATACCGCTTCGGCGAGAGCGGACCCAAATACCTGATGAAAGGCCCCCGGATGAACTTTGCCGTGGTGCGGTTCCTGCCCGGCGAGGACTTTCAGGCCCACTACCACAACGTGATGGAGGAGAACTTCTTCATTCTGGAGGGCAAGGTGGACATCGTGGTGGACGGAAAGAAGAACACCCTGTCCGCCGGTGACTTCATCCACATCGAGCCGGGCGAGGTCCACTACGTGAAAAACGCCTATGACGCGCCGGTGAAGATGGTCTCCGCGCTGGCTCCGTTCCAGGAGGTCGATAAGGTCTCCGTGGAAAATCCCGTCTATTGATCGTTACCCTCTCAGGCCCCCGGACGGCAGATGTGCCGCCCGGGGGCCGTTTTTTGCGCCCGCATGGTATCGGCGCAGCATTTCCTTTTGGCCTGTGCCGCGGTCCGGCAGGTTTCGCCCCCGGCGCGCCCAGCTGGTGCATTTCCCGACTGTCCTCGCGGGGGCAGTCATGGGATGTGTCCCCAAACAGCCATGGAGCGCGGCCCTTGAGAGAGACTCCGGCGCAGCTCGGAAGCCAAAGCCAAAGCGGCTGAGCGTCCCCTTTACAGTCCCGGTCGGGACAGCCGGTACGTTCCACGGCTGGGCGCGCCGCATGGCTGATCCGCTCCCGGTCAGGTAAAGCGCCGAACGAACTCTGCGATTTCCGTCATACCTTACAGCCGAACGCCCCCGCTCCGCAGTTCAGCGTGTCCATGTACTCACGCCCTCCGGCAGCTTTTGGCGCGCCGTTGCCCTACAACAACGGCGCAAAACGCCCCCGCGCACAGAACAGCGCGCACGGAGGCGTTCTTTCGTGCCGCATATGCGGCGCTCACAGGTCCAGCAGATAGAGGAGCGAGTCCCGGTCCGGGTACGTATACGGGATGGGCAGCTCTGCCGGGGTGATCCGGCGGAAGCCGGCGGTTTCATAAAACCGGTGGGACGCGTGGGCGACCGACGGCGTGTCCAGCAGGATGTGCCGCACGCCGGTCTTTTCAGTGTGGGAATGCAGCCTTTTGTACAGGGCCAGCCCCACCCTCTGCGAGCGGTATTCCCGGTCCACAAAGAACTTCTTCATGACCGCGCAGCCGTCCTCCCGCAGCATCAGCCCCAGCGTCCCGACCACCCGTCCGTCCGACAGCGCCACCCAGAACTGGCCGCCGCCGTCCTGATAGCAGCCCCGGATATCCTTGAGGTCCGGCTGCTCCTCCAGCGAACGGCCGATCCCCGCCTCCTGATTCTGAATGCCGAGGATCAGGCTGACGATCTCCCCGTCATACTTTCCGCTGTATGCTTCGATCTCCACCGTGCATCCCTCCGTTCCATATTTTTTGCAAGGATACCACGAACCCGCCGGTGCATCAAGCCGCATTTTATCTGTGATTTTCCGTCGTTTCCGTCCGATTTTTTGAGAGAAGCAGAGAGCGTCCGGCCCTTTCGGGCCGGACGCTCCTTTGCAGGCCGCGCCCTGCGGCGCGCGCCTCAGATCTGAGAGTTGTCCGCTCAGTCGGCGTACATCGCCTTGAGCTTGAGCAGCTTCTCGTAGCGGGCCTTGGC
>CAKTMK010000013.1 GCA_934574045.1 uncultured Oscillibacter sp.
CGGCTTTATCAATGTTCGGAGAGAGATGGCATGATTAAGGAAAATCAGCGCTTTTTGAACCGGCTCCACATCCTGTCAGACGGCGTGCTGGTGTTTTTGTCTATGCTGGCGGCCCATTGGATGCGGTTCTCCCTGTTCGACGGCGTAGGCGGGCTGCCCATGCGCTACTACCTCTGGCTGGGCGCGGGCGCGGCGGCGCTGTATCTGGTCAGCTTCGGCGCCGCGGGGCTGTACCGTTCCCACCGCGCCGTCCGGTTCTACAAGGAGGCGTCCCGCACTCTGCTGGTCAGCGCGCTGGACGTTCTGATCCTGACGGCGGTGCTGTTCGCGCTGCATCTGGACAATATGTCCCGCTGGCTGCTGGGCTTCTTCTATCTTGTCAGCAGCGCGCTGCTGCTGGGCAAGCGGATGTGCCTCCGGGTGCTGCTGCACCGCTTCCGCGCCAAGGGATATAACCTCAAGCACGTGGTGCTGGTGGGCAGCGGCCCCGCCGCGAAGCGGTACCTATCCAAGATCCGGGCTCAGAAGAATCTGGGCTATCAGGTGGACGGCGTGGTGTCCGACTGCGGCGCGTGGGGCGGTCTTTCCCTGCTGGGGGAATACGCCGCGCTGGAGGAGATCCTCACCCGGCGCAAGCCGGACGAGGTGGTTCTGGCCATCCCGGCGGAGGACAACGCCCGAGTCCCGGGGCTGATCTCCGTGTGCGAAAAGACGGGCACCAAGGCGTCCATCATTCCCTTTTACGCCGCGTACCTGCCCAGCAATCCCCAGATCGACGATCTGGACGGGCTGGCGCTCATCAACCTGCGGCGCATCCCGCTGGACAATCTGGGCAACGCGTTTCTCAAGCGGGCGGAGGACATCCTCGGCTCGCTGGTGCTGATCCTGCTGACCTCGCCGCTGATGCTTATTGCCGCCGTCGGCGTGAAGCTCAGCTCGCCGGGGCCGATTCTCTTTTGTCAGGAACGGGTGGGCCGGGACAAAAAGGTGTTCCGGATGTACAAATTCCGCTCCATGCGGGTCAACGCGAAGCAGCAGACCGGCTGGAGCACCGACACGGACCCGCGCAAGACCCGCTTCGGCGCGCTGATCCGCAAATGCTCCATCGACGAGCTGCCCCAGCTTTTCAACGTGCTGCGGGGCGACATGTCGCTGGTGGGGCCGCGGCCGGAGGTCCCATTCTATGTGGAGCAGTTCAAGGAGGAGATCCCCCGCTACATGGTCAAGCATCAGGTGCGCCCCGGCATCACCGGCTGGGCGCAGGTGTGCGGCTTCCGGGGAGACACGTCCATTGAAAAGCGCATCGAGCACGATCTTTATTATATCGAGAACTGGAACCTGCTGTTCGACGTGAAGATCCTGCTGATGACGGTATTTAAGGCCGTCAACTCCGAAAAGCTGAAATGATCTGACGAACGGCCCCCGCTCCTCTCGGAGCGGGGGCCGTTTTGACGCTCCGGCGCGCCGACCGCCTGCGGCGGGTCATACAGGCGCGCGCCGTGACCTCATAAGGGCGGCGGAAGCGGATCTTTCCGCGTCAGCCGCGTAAGGCGGCAAAAACGCACGGAAAGAGCGGTTAAATCGCCGTAAATCCGTCATTTTTTTCGGACGGCGCGGGCGGAGATGGAAATACTCCGCTGAAGACCGCGCCCCGCCGGTTCACGGGCCGAAGAAGAGCCGCACCGCCAGCGCCGAGCCGATGAAGCCCGTCAGGTCCGCCGCCAGCGCAGCGGGGATGGTGTGCCGGGTGCGGGTGATCCCCGCCGCGCCGAAGTAGACGGCGATGGTGTAAAACGTTGTCTCCGTGCTGCCCAGCATGACGGCGGCGACCCGCCCGGCGTAGCTGTCCGGGCCGCAGCGGCTGATGACCTCGCTTCCCACCGCCAGCGCGCCGCTGCCGGAGACGGGGCGGATGAGCATCAGCGGCGTCAGCTCCGGCGGGATGCCCGCCAGCTCCAGCAGCGGCGCGCACAGCGACGAGAGCCAGTCCATCGCGCCGGAGGCCCGCAGCATGGACACGGCGGTCATCAGCCCCACCAGAGACGGCGTAATGCGCAGAAGGACCGTCAGCCCCTCGCCGGCGCCGGCGGTCAGAGCGCCGTATACGTCCACCCGCCGCCAGAGGGCAATGACCGCCGTTCCGGCCAGCAGGCCGGGGACCAGCATCGCGGAGGGATTCATCCGCGCCTCCCGCCCAGCCGGGCCAGCGCCTTGGCCGCCAGCAGCCCCACCGTCACGCTCAGCGCCGAGGAGAGCCACACGGCGGGAAGAATGTCCAGCGGCGCGGCGGCGCCCGCGGCGGCCCGCACGGAGGCTACCGTGGCGGGGACGAGCTGGATGGACGCCGTGTTCAGCACCACCAGCAGGCAAAGCTCATCGCTGGCCACGCCGTTCTGCCCCCGCGCCATGCGGCACGCCGCCTGAACGCCCAGCGGCGTGGCCGCGTTGCCCAGTCCCAGCAGGTTGGCGGACACGTTGGCCGAGACCGCAGAGAGGGTTTCATCGTCCCGGCTGGCCCGGGGCAGCAGCCGCCGCAGCAGCGGGCGGAACACCTGCGCCAGCCGTGTGGACAGCCCGCAGCGGTTCATGATCTCCATCACGCCGCTCCACAGGCACAGTACGCCAGCCATGGACAGGCAGAGCTGCACCGCGCTTCCCGCTCCGGTCAGCGCGGCCTGAGAAACCGCGTCCATTTGTCCGGAAAACAGGCCAAAAATGACGGATACCACCACCATACCCGTCCAGATGATCGCCATTGCCAAAGCCTACCACTCCCCTTGCAATTTGCCGGATACATCCGGTGACAAATTAGCGATTTGTTTTCATTTGGGAATTAAATCTGTACTTAATGACAGCATTTTACTGGGAAATTCCGCGAAATTTAGTCATAAGGTAAAATCTTTGCAAAGTAGCAAAAAACGATTGACAAAATATGACATTTTGTGGTATTGTCAATTGACCACGGAAATCCGGGAATTATTGTGGAAAAGGAGATAACATATGAAATCTACCGGAATCGTTCGGAAGGTGGACGAACTGGGACGCATCGTGCTGCCCATCGAGATGCGGCGCACGCTGGACATCGCGGAGAAGGATTCTCTGGAAATCTATGTTGAGGGGACCTCTGTCATTCTCAAAAAGTATAAGCCCAGCTGCATTTTCTGCGACAGCAATAAGGATGTGGTCCAGTTCAAGGGCAAGAACGTCTGCCCCAAGTGCCTGCGCGAGATCGCGGAGCTGCACTGAACCGGACGCGGCTCCCGCTGGGAGCGTGGGGAGAAAAAGCAGAAAAAGGGATAAAAAACGGGAGAGAGCATTGCTCTCTCCCGTTTCAGTTATTTGGGCGTGTCCGGTCCTTGACGCTCAGTCCGCAATGGCGGCGGCCATCTCCTCGGCGGAGATGCGGTATACCGCGCCGTCAATGCTGTGCCGACGCAGGGCCTCCAACACCGCGCCGCGGTCATAGCGGCAGCCGATCAGGGCGGCGCAGATGGTCTCGGCATCCAGCGTGGAGAAAAAGTCGCCGTAAACGGCGGCGTGCTGAATGACGCCCTTCTGCACGTCGATCTTGAACTGCATCTTTCCGCCTGCAAAGCGGCCGGTGCGCTCGATGTTGAACTTGGGGTCCGCGCCGTAAATGCGCTCCCAGCTGCGGAACTTCTCCTCCGCCAGCTGGCGGATGCGATCGTCGTCCTCCGGCGTCAGGGAATAGGTCTGGGTGCTGCCGACCATGATGCTGCGCACCATGCGCGCCTTGAACGCCTCCGGGTCCATGGGCGCGGGCAGGTGCTCGGCGATGTTGGTGACCCGGTCCCGGACGGACTTGATGCTCTTGGAGAGGATCTTATAGCTGTCCACCGTGGTGGAGGCCACCATCTGCTCGATATCGGTGTCAAACAGCAGCGAGCCGTGATGCACGGTGCGGCCGCCCAGCCGGTACTGCGCGTTGCCGGAAAATTTCTTCCCGCCGATGGTCAGGTCATTGCGTCCGTTGAAGGACGCATCCACCCCCAGCTCCCGCAGGGCGCCGATCACCGGGGCGATGTACTGATGGAACTCGATCTCGTCCGCGCCGGAGTGCTGGATAAAGGTAAACTGCCATCCGCCGGGATCGGTATAGATGGTGCCGCCGCCGCTCATGCGCCGGACGATGCGGATGTTGTGGGCGTCCGCGTAGGGCTTGTTGATCTCCTCCAGCACATTCTGGTACTTCCCCACCATCAGCGTGGGCGTGGTGCGCCAGAAGAGGAACACCGTGTCCGGAAGCTGCTTTTCCACGGTGAAGTAATACTCCAGACCGAAGTTGTAGTATACGTCCGTGGAGCCGGTCTCAATATAGATCATGCACGTCCTCCAGCGCTTCCCACGCCTTATAGGAGCTGCGGGCCAGCGGCGCGGAGGCCACATGGCGGAAGCCCTTGGCAAGGGCCATCTCCTTCCAGCGGGCGAAGTCCTCCGGCGTGGCGTACCGCGCCAGCGGATAGTGCTGCGGCGAGGGCTGGAGATACTGGCCGATGGTCAGGATGTCGCACCCGGTGGCGAGAATATCGTCCATCAGGGCGCTGATCTGCTCCTCCGTCTCGCCCAGACCCACCATGAAGCCGGTCTTGGTCAGGAGGGTGGGGTCCTTCTGCTTGCAGTAGCGCAGCACGTCCAGCGATCGCTCATACCGCGCCTGAGGCCGCACGGCGGCCTGAAGCTCCTTCACGGTCTCCACATTGTGGTTCAGGACCTCGGGATGGGCGGCGATCACCACATCCAGCGCGTCCGTGTTCATTTTCATGTCGGAGATCAGCGTCTCCACCGTGGTGCCGGGGCAGACCTCCCGGATGGCCCGGACGCACTTGGCGAACTGCTCCGCGCCGCCGTCTGGCAGATCGTCCCGGGTGGAGCAGGTCAGCACCACGTGGCGCAGGCCCAGCTTTTTGGCGGCCTTTGCGATGTTCATCGGCTCCTCCGGGTCCGGGGGCAGGGGGTGGCCGGTGGTCACGTTGCAGAAGCGGCAGTTGCGGGTGCAGATGCTGCCCAGGATCATAAAGGTGGAGGTGTGCTTGCGGTAGCACTCGCCCAGATTGGGGCAGTTGGCTTCCTTGCAGACGGTGTTGAGCTTCAGGTCCCGCATCAGCTCCGCCACCTCCGCAACGGCATCCTGATTGTAGCGGACCTTCAGCCAGTCGGGTTTCTTTTCCATGGCTGGCTCACCGGGTCTCCAGAATGGCGACGGGGGCCTCCACGTTCACCGTGTCGCCCTCCTCGCAGAGCTGTTTCTTCAAAACGCCGGACTCCGTGGCCTCAATCTGATTGACGACCTTGTCCGTCTCGATCTCATAGAGCGGCTCGCCCGCGGTCACCGTGTCGCCTTCTTCTTTCAGCCACGCGCACAAAACGCCCTTTTCCATCTCCGGGCGCAGCTTGGGCATTGTCAGTTCTTTTTCCATGATCTTGTCCGTCCCTTTCTCCGCGGATGCCGCGGGATCGTTGTTTGCACTGTGATTCCTGTATTGGAAAAGGCTGCGTTTTACAGCAGCCAGTCCATCAATTCCTCGGCCCGGTCCCCGGCCAGCGTCCGGCAGACGTCCGCGAAGCCCTCCGGGTCCAGCCGCGCGCCGTTGAGCAGCCGGGCGGCCAGCTCCCCGTCGATCACGGGGGATTCCACCGCCGCGCCGGAGATCACGCCCCGCTTTGCCGCGTAGGCCGCGCGGATGGGCGCTCCGGCAAAGGTCCCCGTCCGCTCATAGGTGAAGGCGGGTGTCTTGCCCCATGTCCACGCCCAGCTGCGGTACTTCTCGTCCCGCAGGCGGCAGACCTCCGCCTCCTGCTCCGCCGTCAGCGTCAGGCGGGCGCTGCCCGGGGGGAGCATGGCGTCCAGCAGGCGCGCCTGAAACTCCGCCAGTGTCATGGGCGACGCCAGATGGTCCCGGATGTTGGTCACGGGACAGATGGCGGAGACGGTCCCCTTGGACTGGAAGCAGTCGTTTTTATGGTGCGTGGTGATCCGGTCCAGAACGGCCAGATCCGACTCAAACAGCAGCGTTCCGTGGTGCAGGAGCCGTCCGTTTGCCGCCCGCTGGGCGCTGCCGGAGATCTTCTGGTCCCCGATGGCAATGTCACAGGTGCGGTTTTTCCGGGCCGGAACGCCGATGGCGTTCAGCGCGTCCAGCACCGGCTGGAGGCAGCGGTCGTAATCCACCAGCCCGTCCTGCCGGATGATGTAGGTGTAGTTCACGTTGCCCAGATCGTGGTACACGGTGCCGCCGCCGCTCATCCGCCGCACCACGGGGATGTCCAGCCGCCGCAGCGTCTCCACGTGGACCTCCCGGCAGATGTTCTGATAGCAGCCCACGACCACCGCCGGGCGGTTCTGCCAGAGGAGGAACACGTCGTCGTCCCGGAAGGTCTGAAAGACAAATTCCTCGAACGCCTGATTGTAAAAGGGATCGTGGGAGAAATCCTGCACGGTGAGCATGGCTGCGGCCTCCGTTTTCCGCTCGAGGGAGGAACACGCCTGAAGGCGTGCTTTCCCGGCTGTCCGATGGTATCTAAACGCCTCTTATTATAGGGGCTTTGCGCCGGATTGTCAACCGCGCCGCCCCGGCGCGGAGGGGGCTTGCGGCGGAGGAAAAAGTGTGCTACTATACTTCCTATCATCATACTATCATACTATGTTGCTGCAATCGCGGACAAAAGCGAATACGCCCGACGGCGCGTCCTTCCGCCCGTCAAAGCGGCGTCTGCCTTTGTTCATCGGCGGCGGCGCATCCGGACGACCGGGGAAAGGCGGGGCCATGCTCGATCAGTTTTCAAGGACGCAGCTCCTGTTCGGGAAGGAGGGCATGGAGCGGCTGCACGCGGCGCGGGTGGCGGTGTTCGGCGTGGGCGGTGTGGGCGGCTACACTGTGGAGGCGCTGGCGCGCAGCGGCGTGGGGACGCTGGACCTGATCGACGACGACCGGGTCTGCATCACCAACATCAACCGGCAGATCCTGGCGACTCGGGAGACGGTGGGGCAGTATAAGGTGGACGCGGCCCGGGAACGGGTGATGTCCATCAATCCCAAGGCGCAGGTGAACGGCTGCAAGACCTTTTTTACGCCGGAGACCGCCGGGGCCTTTGACTTCACGCAGTTTGACTACGTGGTGGACGCCATCGACACCGTGACCGGCAAGCTGGAGCTGATCGAACGGGCGCAGTGGGCGGGAACGCCGGTCATCAGCTGCATGGGCGCGGCCAACAAGCTGGACCCGTCCGCGCTGGAGGTGGCGGACATCTACAAAACGTCCGTCTGCCCGCTGGCGCGGGTGATGCGCCGGGAGCTTCGCCGCCGGGGGATCAGGCGGCTGAAGGTGGTCTACTCCAAGGAGCCGCCCATGACGCCGCTGGAGGACCTGTCCGTGAGCTGCCGGACCCACTGCGTCTGCCCGCCGGGAACGGTCCGCAAGTGTACCGCCCGGCGGCAGATCCCCGGAAGCAACGCGTTTGTGCCCCCGGCGGCGGGACTGCTCATCGCGGCGGAGGTGGTGAAGGACCTGCTCCGCACCGCTCCAAGGGACGGGCGGGACGGTTCCGGGGCGGTCTGAGGAATGCCGACCGCCGCTTCGGCGGCGTTGTCCGCGGGGCGCTCCTGCGGGATACGGGAAGACAAAACCGACCGGGACGGCTCAGGGCCGTCCCGGTCGGTTTGCTGATGGTTCGCTTCTCCGGACTGCGCCGGAGTCAGATCACGTAGTCAAAGCCGTCGCGGCTCTTCTGGAGCAGGTCCTCCAGCGTGAACTGGTCCAGATACTGATTGATAACGTCGTTTAGCCCGGACCAGAGGGACAGCGTGCGGCACTCGGCGGCCCGCTCGCAGGGGGCCGCGCCGCTCTCCAGACACGCCACCGGGGCCAGAGACCCCTCCATCAGGCGGAGAATGTCGCCGACCTTGTACTGCGCGGGGGCCTTGCGCAGGCGGTAGCCGCCGCCCTTGCCCCGCAGTCCCTCCAGCACCTGCCCTTTGACCAGCGTTTTCACGATGCTCTCCAGATATTTTTCCGAGATCTCCTGCCGCGCGGCGATCTCCTTCAAGGGGATGTATTCCTCCGTCTGGTGCTCCGCCATGTCGATCAGCACGCGCAGAGCGTAGCGCCCCTTGGTAGAAATCATCATATGAACCTACCTGCCTTCCCAGAATTGCAATTACATACCTATTATACTGCACGGTTAATATGATTTCAATGGATATTTTTTGCGTTTTCCTCTTGACAGGACGGCGGTGCCGCGTTATAATCCATACATACCTACTCGAAAGGTTGGTAATAAACGTGAAAACAAACCTCACGCTCAGACGATGTTGAACGTTTCATCCAGAGACGCAGGCGCACCTGCGGAGACCTGTTCCATAAACTTACTATAATTATTTGAATTTGGAGGAAACGAATATGAGCAAGATCTATACTTCCGCCGACCAGCTGATCGGCAAGACCCCCCTGCTGGAGCTGACCCACATCGAAAAGGCCGAGAAGCTGGAGGCCAAGATCCTGGCCAAGCTGGAATACTTCAACCCCGCCGGAAGCGTGAAGGACCGCATCGCCAAGGGCATGATCGACGACGCGGAGGCCAAGGGGCTGCTCAAGCCCGGCTCCGTCATCATCGAGCCTACCTCCGGCAACACCGGCATCGGTCTGGCCAGCGTGGCCGCCGCCCGGGGCTACCGCATCATCATCGTGATGCCCGAGACCATGAGCGTGGAGCGCCGTCAGCTCATGAAGGCGTATGGTGCGGAGCTGGTCCTGACCGACGGTGCCAAGGGCATGAAGGGCGCCATTGCCAAGGCGGAGGAGCTGGCCAAGGAGACCCCCAACAGCTTCATCCCCGGCCAGTTCGTCAACCCGGCCAACCCCGCCGTCCATAAGGCCACCACCGGCCCGGAGATCTGGGAGGATACCGACGGGAACGTGGACTTCTTCGTGGCGGGCGTCGGCACCGGCGGCACCGTCACCGGAACCGGCACGTTTCTCAAGGAGAAGAACCCCAACGTCAAGGTCGTGGCCGTGGAGCCTGCGTCCTCTCCCGTGCTGAGCAAGGGGACCGCCGGCGCGCACAAGATCCAGGGCATCGGCGCGGGCTTCGTCCCCGACGTGCTGGACACCAAGATCTATGACGAGATCATCCCCGTAGAGAACGAGGACGCCTTTGCCACCGGCAAGCTGATCGGCCATTCCGAGGGCGTTCTGGTGGGCATTTCCTCCGGCGCGGCGGTGTGGGCGGCCATCCAGCTGGCCAAGCGGCCCGAGAACAAGGGCAAGACCATCGTCGTCCTCCTGCCAGACACCGGCGACCGCTATCTCTCCACGCCCCTGTTTGCAGACTGACCCTCTCGCGGCGAAGGCCGCTCCATAGAATTAGCGGGGAAGCCCCGGGACCGCAGGTCCCGGGGCTTCCCCGTTTTCGCGCCATTTTGCGGGAAGCGCCGCCCGCGCAGAAGGCTGCGCCGCTTCCGCAGGAAGTGCGCCGCCCGCCTTTCCCGGGAAATGGATCGGGTGCGGAAAGGCCGCCCCCCACGCACCGCGCGGGGGACGGCCGGTTCGGTCGGTTTTCAGCTTCTTCCGCCGGAATTGGCTGTATCTTTGAGCAGAACGTCGTGGGCGCCGCCCTCCACGATGGAGACGGAGGACACCAGCGTCAGCTTCGCCTTTTCCCGCAGCTCCGGGATGGTCAGCGCGCCGCAGTTGCACATGGTGGAGCGGATCTTGGCCAGCGTGGCGGCCATGCCGTCCGAGAGCGCGCCGGCGTAGGGCACGTAAGAATCCACGCCCTCCTCAAAGCTGAGCTTCTTGTCGCCGCCCAGATCGTAGCGCTGCCAGTTCCGGGCGCGGGCGCTGCCCTCGCCCCAGTATTCCTTCATATAGCTGCCGCCGATGAGGACCTTCTGGGTGGGGCTTTCGTCGAAGCGTGAGAAGTACCGCCCCAGCATGCAGAAGTCCGCGCCCATGGCCAGCGCCAGCGTGATGTGATAGTCCTGCACGATGCCGCCGTCGGCGCAGATGGGGACGTAAATGCCGGTCTCCTCAAAGTACCGGTCCCGCTCCGCCGCCACGTCGATCACCGCCGTGGCCTGCCCGCGGCCGATGCCCTTGGTCTCGCGGGTGATGCAGATGGAGCCGCCGCCGATGCCGATCTTCACGAAGTCGGCCCCGGCGTCCGCCAGAAAGCGGAAGCCCTCGCCGTCCACCACGTTGCCCGCGCCCACCTTTACGCTGTCGCCGTACCGCTCCCGGATCCACGCGAGGCAGCGCTTCTGCCACTCGGAGTACCCCTCGGAGGAGTCCATCACCAGCACGTCCGCTCCGGCCTCCACCAGCGCGGGGACCCGCTCGGCGTAGTCGCGGGTGTTGATGCCCGCGCCCACCACGTAGCGCTTCTGGCTGTCCAGCAGCTCCAGCGGGTTATCCTTATGGGTGTCGTAATCCTTGCGGAACACGAACGCCACCAGATTCCCAGCGGCGGAGACGATGGGCAGCGCGTTGAGCTTGTGGTCCCAGATGATGTTGTTGGCCTCCTTCAGGCTGGTCCCCTCCGGCGCGTAGATCACCTTGTCCATGGGGGTCATGAAGTCCGTTACCCGCTCCGCGCCGGTCATGCGGCTGACGCGGTAGTCCCGGCTGGTGACAAGGCCCAGCAGCTTTCCGGTGCCGGTGCCGTCGTCCGTGACGGCCATGGTGGAGTGGCCGGTGCGCTCCTTCAGCGCCAGCACGTCCGCCAGCGTGCAGTCCGGGCGGAGGTTGGAGTCGCTGAACACGAAGCCCGCCTTGTAGTTTTTCACCCGGCGGACCATCTCCGCCTGCTGCTCGATGGGCTGGGAGACGTAGATAAAGGCGATGCCGCCCTCGCGGGCCAGCGCGATGCCCATCTCATCGCCGGACACGGCCTGCATCACGGCGGAGACCATGGGGACGTTGGCGGTGAGGGCGGGCTGCTCGCCCCGGCGGTAGCGCACGATGGGCGTTTCCAGAGACACGTTGGCCGGGATGCACTCCGCGGAGGAGTAGCCCGGGACCAGAAGGTATTCGCTGAAGGTGCGGGAAGGCTCGGTAAAAAAGTATGCCATGGGTCCACCTCTTTCATAAAATTCAGGCGGGGCCGGAGCGCCGCTCCTCCGCCGGGCGGAGAGGGCGCGTCCGCGCCGCCGGGAAACGGAAGCGCGGGGGAACGGGCCGGGAGCGCTCAGTGATGGAACAGGCGCAGGCCGGTGAACGCCATCACCATGTTGTATCGGTCGGCGGTGGAGATCACGTGGTCGTCCCGGATGGAGCCGCCGGGTTGGGCGATATACTGCACGCCGGAGCGGTGCGCCCGCTCCACATTGTCGCCGAAGGGGAAGAACGCGTCGGACCCGCAGGACACGCCGCTCTGGGCGGCCAGCCAAGCGCGCCGCTCCTCCGGGGTCAGCGGCTCCGGACGGGTGCGGAACACCTGCTGCCACGCGCCGTCGGCCAGCACGTCCCCGCTCTCGTCGGGGGAGAGGTAGAGGTCGATGGCGTTGTCCCGGTCGGGGCGGCGGATGCCGTCCACAAAGGGGAGGGAGAGCACCTTGGGATGGCGGCGCAGTGCCCAATTGTCCGCCTTGTTCCCGGCCAGACGGGTGCAGTGGATGCGGCTCTGCTGACCCGCGCCCACGCCGATGGCCTGCCCGTCCTTCACGTAGCACACGGAGTTGGACTGGGTGTAGCGCAGGGTGATGAGGGCCAGAAGCAGGTCGGCCTTTGCCGCGTCGGGCAGTTCCCGGTTCTTCGTGACGAGATTTTCCAGCAGGGACGCGTCGATCTTCGCGGCGCTGCGCCCCTGCTCAAAGGTGACGCCGAATACGTCCTTGCGCTCCAGCGGGGCGGGAACGTAGTCCGGGTCGATCTGAACGATGCTGTAATTCCCCTTTTTCTTGCCCTTGAGGATCTCCAGCGCCCCGGCGGTGTAACCGGGGGCGATGATCCCGTCGCTGACCTCCTGCTTGAGGTAGAGGGCCGTGGCCTCGTCGCACACGTCGCTCAGGGCGGCCCAGTCGCCGTAAGAGCTGAGCCGGTCCGCGCCCCGGGCGCGGATATAGGCGCAGGCGATGGGGGAGAGGGGCGCGTCCGCGTCCACGAAGAACATCTGCCGTTCCTCGCCGGTCAGGGGATTTCCCACCGCCGCGCCGGCGGGGGAGACGTGCTTGAAGCTGGCGGCGGCGGGCAGGCCGATGGCCTCCTTCAGCTCCCGCACCAGCTGCCACGCGTTCAGCGCGTCCAGAAAGTTGATATAGCCCGGCCGGCCGTTGAGCACGGTGACGGGCAGCTCTCCGCCGTCCCGCATGAAGATGCGCGACGGCTTCTGGTCGGGATTGCAGCCGTATTTGAGTTCCAGTTCGTTCATATGATGACCATGCCTTTCCGTCGGACCGCGCCGCGGCCCGGAGATTTTCTCAGGGATCGCTCAGAGCTTTTTGCGCATGACGGTCAGCTTGAAGACGCCGTCGATAAAATACTCCTTGGAGCAGAAAACGGGCCTGCCGTCGATGTCGAAGTCCACCTCGTCCATCTGGAGCAGCGGCGTGCCGATGGGGACGGAGAAGATCTCCGCCAGAGTCGGGTCCGCCGCCGCAGGGCGCACGTCCGTCAGGTCCATGTACGGCGACACGCCGCAGAACCGGCGCAGGAAGTGGAAAATAGGCAGCTTCAGGTCCCGGATGGAATAGCCCTCCCGCACCAGCGCTCTGTCTACCACGTCCTCGCAGTAGATGGCAGGCTTTCCGTCGGCGGTGCACAGGCGGGCGACGCGCAGCACCGGCGCGCCCACGGGCAGGTTCAGCAGCTGGGCAAGCTCTTCGTCCGCCGTTCCGTCGGACACGCGGACAAAGGCCACCGCGCCCGTGTGTCCGCTCTGGGCGATCATGTCCAGAAACTCCAGCTCGATGTCCATGCGGGTCTGCACGTCCAGCACGTGGCGGTTGATGATCGTACCCACGCCGTGGCGGCGGGTGATGAAGCCCTCCCGCTCCAGCGAGGCCAGAATGTCCCGCAGCTGTGTGCGGCTGATGCCCAGCCGCTCGGCCAGCACGCTCTCCCGGGGCAGGCGCTCGCAGCCGGCGAACTCCCCCTCCCGCATGGCGGCGAGAAGCTGGGTGCGGATGGTTTTCGATTGGGCGGGCTGATGATCCATAGTGTTCCCTCTTTCCGTGATCGGACTGCCGCCCAGCGGGCGGCGAGAAAGGTCATACCTATTATATTGAAAAGCGGTGCAGGATGCAAGTGACAGAATCGACAGATTTTTCCGCTGTCTATCTGCCGGAAGCGGTCTTTCCGGCGGGCGGGCAAATTTGTGTAAATTACGGGTGGACATTTGTCCGTGAAGCGGTTATAATGACACCTGCTGAAACGCGCCGCGCATTGGCGGCGCACGCTGGGAACGCGGCCCGGAGACGGCCGGAGGAGGAACGCATGAAGAATTTGATCCTGATCGGGATGCCCGGCACGGGCAAGAGCGCCGTGGGCAGGGAGCTGGCCCGGCGGCTGGAGTATACATTTCTGGATGTGGACGATGTGATCCGCGAGCGGACGGGAAAGACGCTCAAGGAGCTGCTGGAGGAGGGCGGCGTGGACGCGTTCATCCGGCTGGAGGGGCAGATCGGCGAGAGCCTGACGCTGGAGGACACGGTGATCGCCACCGGGGGCAGCATGGTCCTCTCCGCCGGGGCGATGGACCATCTGCGGGAAAACGGCGTGACCGTCTGGCTGGAGACGCCGCTGCACGAGATCGAGGACCGGATGCCCCAGGACCTGTGGGACCGGGGGATCGCGGCCCGACGGGACGCGACTATCCGCCAGATCTACGAGGAGCGCTCGCCGCTGTACGCCAGATACGCGGACGTGATCGTGGCCAGCCAGCAGGGCGAGGACGCCACGGCCCAGCAGGTGGAGCAGGTGATGCGCACCGTGGGCATGAGCCTGAAGGACTGACCGGCGCGGAACGGGAAACGAAAGGGAGGGGCGGGTGCCTCTCCCTTTTTTTCGCCCGGCGGGCGGGTCAGTACCGGCTGATGTCCAGCGACGCGTCGTCCGTCCCCTTTTCCACGGATTGGATCGTCAGCGCATAGCCCCGGCCCTCGCCCAGCTCCACCCGGACGGTCTCGCCCGCGCGATGGCCCAGAATGGCCTTGGCCACGGGGGATTCCTTGCTGATTAGGCCCTTGAGCGCGTCCTGCCGGAGGGTGGTGACGATGCGGATGGTCTGGGGCGTCTTGGTGGGCGCGGGGACGATGACCACCGTGTCGAAAAGGCCCACGCAGTCCGCGTCCCCGGTCTTGGGACGGATGACCTTCGCCGTGCGGACCATCTGCTGGAGGTAGCGGATGCGGCTCTCGTTGCGGTTCTTGTCCCGCTTGGCGCACTTGTACTCGAAGTTCTCGCTCAGGTCGCCGAAGCCCCGGGCGGTCTGCACGTCCTCGATCAGCTTGGGGCGCAGGACCGTGGTGCGGTAGGCGATCTCGTCCTTCATCTTCTGGATATCCACTTCCGTCAGCTCGTCATACATGAAAAAGCCTCCTTAATCCTCCCGCGCAAGGAGGAAGATGGTCACAAGGATCAGCGTGAAGCCCACAAGGTCCGCGGCGGAAAACGCCGTGTGCAGCCACAGGGCGGAGCACACCGTGGCGGAGACCGGCTCCGTGGCCGCCAGCATGGACGACTTCACCGGCCCCACGTCCGCGATCCCCTGCATGAACAGGGGGAACGCCAGCGCCGAGCCGAGGATCACCGTCCCGCCCACCGCCAGCCAGCCCAGCGGCGTGAGGGAGACGGAATACTCCCAGCTCCGGGCGGCCAGATTGATGAACAGCCCGCCGATCAGCATTCCCGTTCCGGTGATGAGCTCCTTGTCCCAGCGGCGCATGAGCTTCTGCGGCAGCAGGGTGTAGATCGTGACGGCGGCGGCGGTCATCAGCCCCCAGAAAAGGCCCAGCGGCGAGATGGACATATGCCGCGGGTCGCCGCCGGTGGCCAGAATGAACGTCCCCGCCAGAGCCAGCACCAGCGCCAGCGCCTGCGTCCGGTCCGGGCGGCGGCGGGCCCGCAGGCAGGTGATGAGCATGATGAAGATCAGGTTCAGGTTCTGAAGGACCGTGGTGGTCCCGGCGTTGGTGTGGCTGATGGACGTGAGATAGGAGAACTGGCACAGCAGCAGGCCGAACACGCCGAAGCAGGCCACGCCCGCCATGTCCCGGGGGCGGCGGACCAGCTCGGCCAGCTCGCTCCGCCGCCGGATCAGGGCCAGCAGCGTCAGCAGCACGCCGCCGCCCAGCATCCGCATACACACCAGCCAGACCGGCGGCACGCCGCAGGATTCAAACAGATACTGTCCGCAGGTGCCGGACACGCCCCAGCACACGCCGCCCACGGTGGTGCACAGAACGCCCCGCAGGGCGTGGCTTTTTTCGCTCATTGCGACCCTCTCTCTTTATCGGTGCAGACTGCCCCGGCGCGCCGGGAAAAAACGGACGCGGCTCCCCGCCATGGGCGGAGAGCCGCGCGGTGCATAGATTCTAACGCATTCCCGGCCGGAATGCAAGCCCCGCGTTCCCGCTCAGATGCGGCGCTTTTTCTCCGCCTCGCAGTAGGCGCAGCGGTACACATGCTTTTCCCGGTCGCTGAGCAGGAAGATGGCGTCCAGCTGCGGCTCCGCCGCGGTGATGCAGCGGGGGTTTTTGCAGTGGATGATGTTGACCAGCCGCTCGGGCAGCTCCAGATGCTTCTTCTCCATCCGGCGGCCGCCGCGGATGATGTTCACGGTGATATCCGGGTCAATGTAGCCCAGAACGTCCAGATCCACCTCCATAGGGGAGTCGATCTTGATGATGTCTTTTTTCCCCATGCGGGCGCTGCGGACGTTTTTGATGATGGCCACGGAGCAGTCCAGCTGGTCGAGGTGCAGGTACTTGTAGATGTCCATGGACTTTCCGGCCTTGATGTGGTCGAGGACCACGCCGTCCTGAATGCTGTCGATATTCATTGTGTTCCTCCTTACTCCGCCCGCAGGCCCAGCAGCAGCATGATGAGGGCCATGCGGATGAACTTGCCGTTTTTCACCTGCTTCCAATAGGCGGCCCGGGGGTCGCGGTCCACCGCCACGGCGATCTCGTTCACCCGGGGCAGGGGATGGAGGATGCACAGGTCCGGCTTGGCCGGGATCAGCTTTTCGGGGTCCAGCACATAGGTGTCCTTCAGGCGGATGTAGTCCGCCTCGTTGAAGAAGCGCTCCTTCTGCACCCGGGTCATGTACAGCACGTCCAGACCGGGGATTGCGTCCTCCAGCGAATCCGTCTCGGAATAGGGCAGGCCGTTTTTGTCCAGCACGTTCTCTTTCAGATAATCCGGCAGCTTCAGCTCCTCCGGGGAGATGAACACAAAGCGAATGTTGTCCCGATGGCTCAGGGCGCTGACCAGCGAGTGGACGGTGCGGCCGAACTTCAGGTCGCCGCAGAAGCCGATGGTGAAGTCCGTCAGCCGCCCCTTCTCCCGGTGGATGGTCAGAAGGTCGGTCAGCGTCTGGGTGGGGTGGTTGTGGCCGCCGTCTCCGGCGTTGATGATGGGGACCTCCGCCTGCTGGGCGGCGGCAAAGGGCGCGCCCTCCCGGGGGTGGCGCATGGCGATGATGTCTGCGTAGCAGCTGACGGTGTGGACGGTGTCCACCACCGTCTCGCCCTTGGCCGTGGAGGACGAGGCCGCCTCGGAAAAGCCCAGCACGCTGCCGCCCAGCGCCAGCATGGCGGACTCAAAGCTCAGCCGCGTCCGGGTGGACGGCTCGAAAAATAATGTGGCCAGCTGCCGGTGGCGGCAGACGTCCTGATACTTGGCGGGGTTTGCCAGGATGTCCTCCGCCGTGGCGATCAGGCCGTCGATCTCGGCGGTGGTCAGGTCGTTGATGTCGATAAGATTGCGGATCGTCATGCTCTGCGCCTCCTTACGCGTGCATCCAGCTCTCGTCGCTGGGGTCGGAACGGAACTTCTGAAGCCGCCGGATATCCTCCGGCCGGATCTTGCCCTCCTGCGCGGCGGCTTCGCACACCGCGTCGAAATTGCTCAGACTGTGGTTGACGAGGCCGGCCTCCGCCAGCCGGTCCAGCCCCTTTTGCAGACCGTAGGTAAAAATGGACGCCACGCCCAGCACCTCCGCCCCGGCGCCGCGCAGGGCCTGCGCCGTTTCGATACAGCTCCCGGCGGTGGAGATCAGATCCTCGATCACCACCACCTTCTGGCCCGGTTCCAGCCGGCCCTCGATGCGGTTGCCCCGGCCGTGGTCCTTGTTGCCGGAGCGGACGTATCCCATGGGCAGGCCCATCAGGTGGCCCACGATGGCGGCGTGGGCGATGCCGGCGGTGGAGGTGCCCATCAGCACCTGCGCGTCGGGATAGTAGGTGCGGACAAGCTCCGCCAGCCCCTCCTCCACGTGGGTGCGGACGGCGGGGGCGGTGAGCGTCAGGCGGTTGTCGCAGTAGATAGGGCTGTGGATGCCGGAGGCCCACGTAAAGGGCTGGTCCGGCCGCAGAAATACGGCCCCGATGCTCAGAAGGTCGTGGGCGATGGTGCGTTCAATGGTCATATCAGTTTCCTCCCGTAGATGAGATTTATAAACGGATCGCGGCGGGTCGGTCAGCCCATGAAGTCTCGTACCGCCCGGCGGTAGGCCGCCACCGGGTCGTCCGCCTGCGTGATGGGGCGGCCCATCACCAGATAGTCGCAGCCGTTTTCTCCGGCGTTTTTCGGTGTCATGATCCGCTTCTGGTCCCCGGCGTCTCCGTCGGCAAAGCGGATGCCCGGCGTGACCGTCACAAAGTCCGCGCCGCAGCGGGCCTTGACCTGCGCGGCCTCCAGCGGGGAGCAGACCACGCCGTCCAGCCCCGCGTCCGCCGCATTTTTCGCGTAGGAGAGGACCGTTTCGGCCATGGGCGTGTCAATCAGCAGCTCGCGCTTGAGGGCGTCGGCGCTGGTGGAGGTGAGCTGGGTCACGGCGATCAGCAGCGGGCGGGTGCCGTCCGGGCGGGTCAGCCCCTCCAGCGCCCCGCGCATCATCTCGGACGCGCCCGCGGCGTGGAGATTCACCATGTCCACGTCCAGCCGGGACAAAACGGCCATGGCGCGCTTGACGGTGTTGGGAATGTCGTGGAGCTTGAGGTCGAGGAAGATGCGGTGGCCCCGCTCCTTGATCCGGCGGACAGCATCCGGCCCCTCGGCGTAAAACAGCTCCATGCCGATTTTCACAAAGGGCTTTTCCCCGGCGGGAAAGCGGTCCAGAAACGCCAGTGTCTCCTCTAACGTGGGGAAATCCAGCGCGATGATAACGTCTTTCTTAGGCATGATGCGCCCCTCCTGTCAAGTCTGATATCCGCTCGGCGCCCAGCGCTTCGCACACGCCGGGAAGCCGCTCGATGATGGTTTTGCAGGCGGCGGGGTCCCGCAGGTTCGCGGCCCCCACCTCCACCGCGCTGGCGCCCGCCAGCATCATTTCGCACACGTCCTCCGCCGAGGACACGCCGCCGCAGCCGATGATGGGCAGGTCCACGGCCTCGTACACGTCCCACACCATCCGCAGTGCCACCGGGAACACCGCCGGGCCGGACAGCCCGCCGGTGCGGTTGGCCAGCAGGGGCCGCCGCCGCTTCAGGTCAATGCGCATCCCCAGCAGGGTGTTGATGAGACACAGGCCGTCCGCTCCCGCGTCCGCGCAGGCCCGGGCGATCTCGGCGATGTCCGTCACGTTGGGCGAGAGCTTCATGAACACCGGCTTTTCCGACGCAGCCTTCACCGCCCGCGTCACCTCCGCGGCGCTGCGGGGGTCGGAGCCGAAGTTCTTTCCGCCGCAGTGGACGTTGGGGCAGGAGATGTTGACCTCAATCAGCCCCACGTTTTCGCACCCGTTCAGCTTCCGGCAGTTTTCCGCGTACTCGTCCACGGTGTTTCCGCCGATGTTGGCGATCACCGGCCCGTGGAACAGGCGGGCGATGCTGGGAAGCTCCTCCTCGATCACCCGGTCGATGCCGGGGTTTTGCAGCCCCACCGCGTTGAGCATCCCGCCGGGGGCCTCCGCGATGCGGGGCTGGGGATTGCCGAACCGGGGCTGGGCGGTGGTGCCCTTAAAGGAAAAGCTGCCCAGAATGTCAAGATCGTAGACCTGAGCGAACTCCCGGCCGTATCCAAACGTGCCGGAGGCGGGGATCACCGGGTTTTTCAGCGTTACGCCCGCCAGCTCTACCGACAGATTCACCATGCAAGCTCCTCCTTTCGGAATACCGGCCCGTCTTTGCAGACCCGGCGGGGGCCGCCGGCCGTTTCGATGGTGCAGCCCATGCACGCGCCGAAGCCGCAGGCCATCCGGGCCTCGAAGCTGAACTGCCCGTCCTGAAGCTGGGGCAGGGCGCTGACGGCCCGGAGCATGGGCGTCGGCCCGCACACGAACGCCCGGGTGCACTCCGGGACAGAGCGCACCGCGTCGGTGACGAAGCCCTTGCACCCCAGCGAGCCGTCCTCCGTGGCGGGGAGGACCCGGCAGCCCAGCGCCGCGAACTTGTCCAGATAAAACGCGTCCGCCGCCGTGCGGAAGCCCAGCGCCGCCGTGGGGACCACGCCCTGCGCCAGCAGCCGCCGCGCAAGGCCGAACAGGGGGGCCGCGCCCACGCCGCCGCCGATCAGGATGGGATTCGGGCCGCAGTCCGCCGTGTCAAAGCCGTTTCCAAGACCGCAGAGCACGTCCAGCTCCGTCCCGGGGGCGAAACCCACCAGCTCCCGCGTCCCCTCTCCAGCGACGCGCACAAGGAGCAGGAGGGAGTCCGCCGTCCAGTCGCACACGCTGATGGGCCGGCGGAGAAACCGCCCCGGCAGGGCCGCGTTCACGAACTGCCCCGGCGCGGTGATGGACGAGGCGTCGCCCCGGAGCGTCATTTCGTATACGTCCGCCGTCAGCGGGCGGGTGCGCTGAATGGTAAAGACCGTCTGTTTCATAAGCGCTCCTCCTGATGAAGATCGGCGTAGACCAGCTTCCCGCCGCACACCGTCGCCGCCGGGGCGGCGCAGACCGTCCAGCCGTCAAAGGGCGTGGCGCGGCCCATGGAGCGGAAACGGGCGCTGTCGATCCGGTGGGGACGGTTCCGATCCAGCACCGTCAGATCGGCGGGCGCGCCCGGCTCCACAGCGCCGCCGGGCAGGCCGAAGATCCGTCTGGGCCGGACGCTCAGCCGGTCGATCAGCAGCTCCAGCGGGACGACTCCGGTGGAGACCAGCTGGGTATAGAGCACGGAAAAGGCTGTCTCCAGCCCCACCACGCCGTTCAGGCTTCCCCGCAGGCCCCGGGACTTCTCCTCGGCGGAGTGGGGGGCGTGGTCCGTGGCGATGCAGTCGATGGTCCCGTCCAGCAGGGCATCGATCAGCGCGTCCCGGTCGGCGGCGGAGCGGATGGGGGGATTCATTTTGAAGCGGCCGTCGTCCTCCAGCTCCTCGTCGCACAGCGTCAGGTAATGGGGCGCCGTCTCGCAGGTGACGGGCAGACCCTCCGCCTTGGCGCGGCGGATCAGGTCCGCGCTCTCCTTCGTGGAGATATGGCAGACGTGATACCGGCATCCGGTCCGGCGGACAAGGCCGATGTCCCGCTCCACCTGCCGCCACTCGCTGGCCGGGTCGTTTCCGGGCAGGCCGTGGGCGCGGGCGTAGGTTCCGTCGTGTACGGCCCAGCCCCCGGAGAGGAGGGATTCGTCCTCACAGTGGGCGGAGATGGGCTTGTCCAGCGCTCTGGCCCGCTCCATGGCGGCGCGCATCAGCTCCGGAGACTGCACGCCCCGCCCGTCGTCGGAATAGCCGCACACGTCCGCCGCCATCCCCTCCATGTCGGAGAGGACCTGCCCCCGCTCACCGGCGGTGATGGAGCCAAAGGGGTACACATGGATCAGCGCGTCCCGGGCGATGGCGTCCAGCTCCGGGCGCAGCGTCTCCGGCCCGTCCGGCACCGGGGATAGATTGGGCATGGCGCACACCGCCGTGTATCCCCCCGCGGCGGCCGCCGCGGTGCCAGAGGCGATCGTCTCCTTATAAGAAAATCCAGGCTCCCGAAGATGTACGTGAACATCAACGAAACCTGGAACAATAAAATCATCATGAACTTCAATAACGGAACAATGCTCCCGGGGAAGGGACGGGGAAACGGAAACAATACGGCCGTTTTCAATCAGCACGTCCGCCGTATGAAAAGCGCCGTTTTGAAACACGCTGCCGCCGGTCAGCAGAAGACCCATGGTGTACCTCCCTGCTATCTTTATAGATTCCGACAGCATATTTTATAGAAAAAGAGCCCGCTTGTCAACCGGAAAATTTTACAAGGACCGGCGTATGCGCCCGCCCGCCGTCTGACCGCTCCGCCGGAGAACGCCGGGGCCGCGACGGCTGCGGAAAAGGAAAGCGGGCCTCCGGCGGCGTTTCAAACCGCTTTCGGAGGCCCGGATTTGGTTCAGTGATGCAGGCTGCGCCGCCGCCAGAGGGAGGGGAACAGCAGCAGCATGGGGAACAGCTCCAGCCGCCCCGCCAGCATCACGAAGGACAGAACGTACTTGGACGCGGAGGAGAACGCGGAGAAATTCCCCGCCGGACCCACCATGCCGAGGCCCGGGCCGGTGTTGTTCATGCAGGCAATCACCGCCGTAAAGGTGGAGAGGATGTCGAACCCGTCCAGACTGACCAGCAGCGTGGCCGCCGCAATCATCAGGATATACACGGTGAAAAACACATGGGCGCTGCGCAGCACTTTGGCGTTGAGGGGCCTGCCCTCAATGCGCACGGGGACCACGGCGTTGGGATGCATCATCTGGCGCATATCGCCCACGGCGGACTTGCACAGGATTATGACGCGGGAGAGCTTGATGCCGCCGCTGGTAGACCCGGCGCAGGCGCCGCAGAAGCCCAGCAGCATCAGCACCGCCTTGGCGTAGGTGGGCCATTCGTTGAAGTCCGCGGTGGAATAGCCCGTGGTGGTCATGAGGGACGCGACCTGGAAGAACGACAGCCGCAGCGCGGAGGAAAAGGTCTGGTACAGGTGGGAGATGTTCCACGCGATGGTCAGCGTGGCCGCCCCGATGATGATGAGGTACACCCGCAGCTCCTCGGACCGGAGCACGTCCCGCACTTTCCCAATGAGCAGGAAGTAATACAGGTTGAAGTTCACACCGAACAGCAGCATGAAAACGGCGATGACCATTTCAAAATAGGGATTCTGGTATGCCGCAACGCTCAGATTCCGGCAGCTCAGGCCGCCGGTGCCCGCCGTGCCGAAGGCATTGATGCACGCGTCGAACAGGGGCATCCCGCCCGCCAGCAGGAAACCGATCTCTGCAAAGGTCAGGATGAAATAAAGCCCGTAGAGGATCTTGGCGGTGTCGCCAAGGCGGCTGACCAGCTTGCCCACCACGGGGCCGGGAACCTCCGCCCGCAGAAGGTGCATCCCATGTCCGTCGGACATGGGGAGGATCGCCATAACGAACACCAGAACGCCCATGCCGCCGATCCAGTGGGTAAAGCTGCGCCAGAACAGGATGCCCCGGCCCAGATGCTCCACCTCCGGAAGAACGCTGGCGCCGGTGGTGCTCAGGCCGGAGACGGTCTCGAAAAAGCAGTCCGCAAATGTGGGCATGGAGTGGGACAGGTAAAAGGGCAGCGCGCCGAACAGCGACACCACCACCCACGCCAGCGCCACGATGACCAGCCCCTCCCGGGCGTAAAGCGCGCGGGACTGGGGCGCGGCGCGGCTGAGCAGCGTTCCGCACACGAGCAGCAGCGCGATGGGGATGAGAAACGGCTGCGCCGGCTCCCGGCACAGGGTGGAGACCGCCAGCGGAACGACCAGCAGCGCGGCCTCCACCAGCAGGATGTTGCCCAGAATGCGGGCGATCATTTTGTTGTTCACGCCGCGCCGCCTCTCATTGCAGGATCTCGCGGATGTCCCGCAGAACGCTGGTGGTGACCACGATCACGTCGTCTCCGGCGTTGATGGCGTCCGCGCCGGAGGGGATGACGATCTTCCCGTTCTGGCGGACGATGCCTGCCAGCAGGATGCCGGGGCGCAGCTTCAGATCCCGCAGGGGAACGCCGATCAGCGGCGACTCCGGGCAGATGCCGAACTCCAGCGCCTCCACCGTGCCGCCGATCAGGCGGTGGAGCGTTTTGACCTGAGAGCCGGAGGCGTTCTGCATGGCGCGGACGTATTGCAGGATCACCTCCGCCGTCACCGCGCCGGTGGAGACCACGCTGCCCAGCATATCCTCCGAGGAGACCAGATCCGTCAGGGACTGGCGGTTGATCTTGGTGATGACCTTGCAGTTTTTGAACTGCCGGGTCACGCTCAGGGCCATGAGGATATTGGCCTCATCCATGCCGGTGATGGCAACGAAGCCGTCCGTCTGGGCAAGGCCCTCCTCCCGCAGAAGCTCGCTGTCCGTCCCGTCGCCGGTGATGACCAGCGCGCGGGGGAGCTGCTCGCTCATGCGCTCGGCCCGGCTGCGGTCCTGATCCACGATCTTCACGGTCATGCCCATGTCCATGAGCTGCACCGCAAGATAATAGCACAGCTTGCTGGCGCCCACGATCATGACCGAGGAGGCACGGGACTTGAATACGCCCAGATGGCGGAAGAACTGCTCCAGCTCGGGGGGCGTGGCGGTGATATAAATGGTGTCGCCGCTGCGCAGGGCAAAGTCACCGGAGGGGATGATGGTCTGTTCCTTCCGGGCCACCGCGCACACGAGCACGCGGGCGCGCAGGTTTTTATAAAGGTCGCTGAGCAGCACTCCGTCCAGCGGACTGCCTGCGGCCAGCCGGTACTCCACCAGCTCCAGCCGTCCCTTGGAGAAGGACTCCAGCTTCATGGCGTTGGGAAAGCGGAGCACGCGGGCGATCTCCCGGGCGGTGGCCCGCTCGGGGTTGATGGCCATGCTCAGCCCCAGCTCGCTGCGCATGGAGCGCAGCTGCTTTTCATACTCCGGGTTGCGGATGCGGGCGATGGTGTGCTGCACGCCCAGCTTTTTCGCCACCAGACAGATCAGGATGTTGACCTCGTCGCTGGACGCCGCGGCGATGACCAGATTCGCCCGGCCCACGTCCGCCTCCTGCTGCACGTCGGCGCAGGCGCCGTTGCCGCACACGCCCATCACATCGTAAACGTTGATGACATGGTCAATCAGCGCCGGATTCTGGTCAATGACGGTCACGCTGTGCTCCGCCGCCAGATGCTGCGCCACGGCAAGGCCCACCTTTCCGGCGCCGACAATGATGATCTTCATACTCTATGCGATGCTCCTTCCGCTGCGCGCAGGCCGGCTGACGCCGGGAAGCCTCCGCAGGCGGCCCGGAAATGCCCGCGGGACTTCAAAATTTTGCAAACTATAACAATTAGCATTATAGTAAATATTTGCGAAAATGCAAATGTTATTTTTGACCTTGCGGCTCAGGACTGCTATACTGAGGGAAACGATAAAAAACACAGGCGGAGAAAACGATGAAAAAGCTGGCGATCGGCATACTGGCCCATGTGGACGCGGGAAAGACCACGCTGACGGAGGGCCTTCTTTATACCGGCGGCGCGCTGCGGAAGCTGGGCCGTGTGGACCACCGGAACGCGTTTCTGGACAATTTCGCACTGGAGCGGGAGCGGGGCATCACCATCTTCTCCAAGCAGGCGGTCCTGCCCCTTCCCGGCGCGGAGCTGACGCTGCTGGACACTCCCGGCCACGCGGACTTCTCCGCCGAGACGGAGCGGACGCTTCAGGTGCTGGACTGCGCGGTGCTGGTGGTCAGCGGGGCGGACGGTGTGCAGGGCCACACCCTGACGCTCTGGCGGCTGCTGGAGCGGTACGGCGTGCCGGTATTTATTTTTGTGAACAAGATGGACCAGCCGGGGACGGACCGGGCCGCCCTGCTGGCGGAGCTGCGCCGCCGGCTGGACGGCGGCTGCGTGGATTTTTCCGTCCCCGCGGCCCAGCGGGATGAGGAGGCCGCCTTGTGCGCCGAGACGGCGATGGAGGAGTATCTCTCCGCCGGGGCGCTGAGCGACGGGACGCTCTCCGGCCTGATCGGCGGGCGGAAGCTGTTCCCCTGCCTGTTCGGCGCGGCGCTGCGGCTGGAGGGCGTGGAGGAGCTGCTGGAGCTTTTGCAGCGCCTTGCCCCCGCCCCCGCCCGGGGCGGGGCGTTCGGCGCCACGGTCTATAAGATCTCCCGGGACGCGCAGGGCGCGCGGCTGACGCATCTGCGCGTCACCGGCGGAACGCTGCGGGTCAAGGACCTGCTCTCCGGCAGCCGGGACGGCGCGGACTGGCAGGAAAAGGCGGACCAGATCCGCATTTACTCCGGCGCGAAGTACCGCACCGTGGACGCGGCGGAGGCGGGGACGGTCTGCGCCGTCACCGGCCTGTCCCGCACCTTTCCCGGCGAGGGGCTGGGGGCGCAGGCGTCGTCCGCCCGGCCGGTGCTGGAGCCGGCGCTGATGTGTCAGGTGCTGCTGCCGGAGGGATGCGACCCCCACGCGGCGCTGGAGCATCTGCGCCAGTTAGAGGAGGAGGACCCCCAGCTCCACGTGGTCTGGCAGGAGGGGACGGGCAGCATCAACGTCCAGCTCATGGGCGCGATCCAGCTGGAGGTCTTGCAGCGGGTGCTGCTGGACCGGTTCGGCCTTGCGGTGCAGTTCGGCCCCGGCGCGGTGGTCTATCATGAGACCATCGCCGCCCCGGTTATCGGCATCGGCCACTTCGAGCCGCTGCGCCACTATGCGGAGGTGCATCTGCTGCTGGAGCCGCTGGAGCGGGGCGCGGGGCTTCAGTTTGCCGCGGCCTGCCCGGAGGACGTGCTGGCCGCCGGGTGGCAGCGGCTGATCCTGAGCCATCTGGCGGAGCGGGACCACCCCGGCGTTTTGACCGGCTCGCCCATCACGGATATGCGGATCACGCTTCTGGCGGGCCGCGCCCACGAAAAGCACACCGAGGGCGGCGATTTCCGCCAGGCCACGTGGCGGGCCGTGCGTCAGGGGCTGATGAGCGCCCGGAGCATCCTGCTGGAGCCGTGGTACGATTTCCGGCTCACCGTTCCCGCCCAGCAGGCGGGCCGCGCCATGGCGGATCTTCAGCGCATGGGCGGCGAGACCGCCCCGCCGGAGACGGAGGGGGAGGAGACGGTCATTACCGGCGGCGCGCCGGTGGCCGCCCTGCGGGATTACGGGGCGGAGGCGGCCGCCTACACCCGGGGCCGGGGACGGCTGGTCTGTATGCCGGGCGGGAGCCGCCCCTGCCGGGATCAGGAGGCCGCGGTCGCCGCCATCGGCTACGATCCGGAGCGGGACACGGAGAACCCGGCGGATTCCGTTTTCTGCGTCCACGGGGCGGGGCACACCGTCAAGTGGAGCGACGTGCCCGCCCGCGCCCATGTGGACAGCGGGCTGCGGCTGGAAAAGCCGGAGGAGGACGCGCCCGCGCCCCGGCCGGGCCGGTCCGCCGCCTATACGGGGACGGCGGAGCAGGACAAGGAGCTGCAGGCCATCTTCGAGCGGACCTACGGCCCCGTGAAGCAGCGCGCGCCCCAGCGCCCCGCCTCCCCGCGCCCGGCCCCGGGGATGACCCGCTCCGCCCCGCCCCCGGCGGGGCCGGAGTATCTGCTGGTGGACGGGTACAACGTCATTTTTGCGTGGGACGAGCTGAAGACCGTGGCCGCGGAGCGGCTGGATGCCGCGCGGCGGGCGCTGTGCGACCTGATGAGCGACTATCAGGGCTTCCGCCGCTGCGAGGTGATCGTGGTGTTCGACGCGTACAAGGTCAAGGGCGGCGTGGAAAAGGTGGAAAAATACCACAATATCCACGTGGTCTATACAAAGGAGGCCGAGACGGCGGACGCCTATATCGAGCGGACGACCTATCAGATCGGCCGGGAGCACCGGGTGCGGGTGGTCTCGTCCGACGGGGCGGAGCAGGTCATCATTCTGGGCCACGGGGCGCTGCGGGTCAGCGCCGCCGCCTTTCACGACGAGATGACCGCCGTCACCGGCCAGATCCGCTCCATTCTGGACAAAAACAATCTGGCGGGAAAGGCCCGGCCCATGCGGGCGGCGCTGGAGCGGGCGCTGGAGAGCGGGGCCGCGGAGCCGGAGAAGCCGGAGGAATGACGCCCCGCTTGCGCGGCGGCGGCGGATTTGCTATAATCAGGAAGCGGCGCGCAGGAATTACCAGCCATGCTTTCGACAAAAGCGGCCATACTGACCGCAGAGGTGATGGAGCATGACCGCGCAGATCTGCTGGAACCTGTTCTGGGCAACCGGCGCGCCGGAATACTATGCGCTGTACCGGGGACTGACGGGCGCGTCCGCCCCCGCGTGAGGAGGGAGAGCGTGAGCGATCTTGTGACCTGCGGCGCGGTGCTGCGGGAGACGGAGACAAAGGAAGCGGACAAGATCCTCACCGTGCTGACGCCGGACCACGGGCGCATTTCCGTGATCGCCCGGGGCGCGCGGCGCAAGTCCTGCCGCTTTGCGGCCGCGTGCCAGACGCTGGCGTACAGCGAGCTGACCCTGACCCACCGGGGCGACTGGTACTATCTCAACGAGGGGACCACCCGCGCCCTGTTCGACGGGCTGCGGACGGACTTTGAGGCGCTGGCGCTGGGGTTTTACTTCGCCGAGCTGACCGAGGCCGTCTCCTCCCCGGAGATTCCGGCGCCGGAGCTTTTGAGCCACCTGCTCAACGGGCTGTACGCGCTGGACACGCTGAAAAAGCCCCGGGAGCTGGCCAAGCCCGCCTTTGAGCTGCGGCTGATGAGCCTTGCGGGGTACGAGCCGCTGGCGGACGGCTGCGCCGTCTGCGGCGCGGCGGACCCAGCGGACGCGCGGCTGGACCCGGTGCAGGGCGTTTTGCGCTGCGCCGCCTGCGGCGGCCCCTCGCCGGGACTGCCGCTGGGGCCGGGGGCGCTGGCCGCCCTGCGGCACATCGTTTACGGCGACCCCGCGCGGCTGTACGCTTTCCGGCTGGAGGGCGCGGGGGCAAAGCAGCTCTATGCCGCGGCGGAGCGGTATGTCTGCGCCCAGCTGGAGCGGGGCTTCCGCACGCTGGACTATTACCGGAGCCTGACGAAAGCATGATACAGAGCGTAATACCGTACATCAATGATACCGCCCGTATAAAACTGGCGGCGCTTCCCGGCGGGACCGCCGCCGCGCGCCCGCTGGGAAGCGGACGGTGCAAGAGGACAACAACATGACAGAACTGTTTGAAAAATCCATTCGCACGCTGGAGCTGCCCCGGGTGTTGGGACTGCTGGCGGAGCAGGCGGTCAGCGCGGAGGCCAAGCGCCGCGCGCTGGCGCTGACGCCGGAGACGGAGCCGGAGGAGGTCCTGCGCCTGCTGGACGAGACGGACGCGGCCCGGGACATGATCGGCCTGCGGGGCAGTCCGTCCTTTTCCGGCGTGAAGCCGGTGCGGGAGGCGCTGGACCGGGCGGACCGGGGCGGCAGCCTGAACCCCCACGAGCTTTTGACCATCGCGGGACTGCTGACCGCCGCGCGGCGGACGCGGGAATATTTCAACGACGACGCGGCGGAAAAGACCGCCGTGGACCATCTCTTCCGCTCGCTCCACGGAAACCGCTTTCTGGAGGACCGGATCAAGTCGGTCCTGCCGGACGAGGATACCGTGTCTGACAACGCCAGCCCGGAGCTTTCAGACATCCGCCGCAAGATGCGGGCGGCGCAGGCGAAGAGCCGTCAGGTGCTCCAGAAGATCATCTCCTCGCCGTCTTACAGCAAGGTCTTGCAGGAGAGCATCATCACCCAGCGGGACGGGCGGTTCGTGGTGCCGGTGAAGGCGGAGCAGCGCGGCGCGCTGCCGGGCCTTGTCCACGACGTATCCTCCACGGGAGCCACGCTGTTCGTGGAGCCGATGGGCGTGGTGCAGGCCAACAATGAATACATCGAGTTGGAGGCCAAGGAGAAAAAGGAGATTGAGCGCATCCTCGCGGAGCTGTCCGCCGCCGCCGCGGCCCACCGGGAGGACATCCAGTGGGATTACGACGCGCTGGTGCATCTGGATCTCATTTTTGCAAAGGGCCAGCTCTCCTACCGGCTGGACGGCGTGCGGCCGGAGGTGCGGCGGGACGGGGGCATCGTCCTGCGCAGGGCGCGCCACCCGCTGCTGGACCCGGCCCGGGCCGTTCCCATCGACATCGAGCTGGGCGACCGGTTCGACACGCTGGTCATCACCGGCCCCAACACCGGCGGCAAGACCGTCAGCCTGAAAACACTGGGGCTTCTCACGCTGATGGCCCAGTGCGGACTGCACATCCCCGCCGCCTCCGGCAGCCAGATCTCCGTGTACGAGCGGGTGCTGGCGGACGTGGGCGACGAGCAGAGCATCGAGCAGAGCCTGTCCACCTTCTCGGCCCACATGGTCAATCTGGTCCAGATCCTGCGGGAGACGGACCGGCGGACGCTGGTGCTGGTGGACGAGCTGGGCGCGGGGACGGACCCGGTGGAGGGCGCGGCGCTGGCCGTGGCCATCATCCAGCGGGTGCGCCGCTCCGGGGCCAAGCTGGCCGCCACCACCCACTACGCGGAGCTCAAGACCTTCGCCATGACCACGGCGGGGGTGGAAAACGCCTCCTGCGAGTTCGACGTGGAGACGCTGCGGCCCACCTACCGCCTGCTGATCGGCATTCCCGGCAAGTCCAACGCCTTTGCCATTTCCAAGCGGCTGGGCCTGCCGGACGACGTGGTGGAGGACGCCAAGGCCCAGATGGCCGGAGACAGCGTCCGGTTCGAGGACGTGCTGACCCAGCTGGAGCAGAAGCGGCAGGCGCTGGAGAAAAAGCAGGCGGAGGCCGACCGGCTGTTCCGCCAGCGGGAGGAGGACGCCCGTAAGGCCCGGGAGTTCCGCACCCAGATGGAGCGGGCGCGGGACAACGCCCGCAGCCGGGGCGAGGCGGACGCGCGGCGCATCCTGCGGGACGCCAAGTCCGCCGCGGACGCCGCCATGAACGAGCTGGCCCGGCTGCGCCGGGAGCAGGCCAAGGCGGACACCGCCCAGAATCTCAACGAGGCGCAGGCCGCCGTCCGGCGGGGGCTGAACGAGGCGGAGGAGCGGATCAGCAGCCGCCAGTTCGAGCCGGAGCCGATCCCGAAGCCCAGCCGCCCCATCCGCAAGGGCGATCAGGTGGAGATCCCCGGCGTGAAGATCCCGGCGGAGGTGATCGCCGTGGGCAAGGACGGGGCGCTCCAGCTTCAGGCGGGCCGGATGAAAATGACGGTCCGGCCGGACGAGGTGCGCCTGATCGAGGAGCCGGTTCCCCGGAAAGCGGCGCCGTCCTCCAGCGCGTCCCACGCGGCGCAGATGCTGCGGGCCGCCGCACCCCGGGAGCTGGACATCCGCGGCATGGAGACGCTGGAGGCCGAGAGCGTGGTGGAAAACTTCCTGTCCACCGCCGTGATGGGCCGGCTGGAGACCGTCACCATCATCCACGGAAAGGGCACCGGCGCGCTGCGCAGGGCGGTCCACGACATCCTGCGGCGCAGCAAGGCGGTGAAAGACTTCCGTCTGGGCGTTTACGGCGAGGGCGAGGACGGCGTTACCGTCGTCACGCTGAAATAAACAGATCCCAAAAAGTTGGACCGCGCCCAAGTCCGGCGCGGCCCGGAAAGATTTTATGAGGTGAGACATATGCACGATCTTCCGAAACAGTATCATATCCAGTGCGCCCCCGGCGACATCGGCCGCTACTGCATCCTGCCCGGCGATCCGGGCCGCGTCCCGGCCATCGCGGCGCTGTTTGACGGCGCGAAGCAGGTGGCCTATAACCGGGAGTACAACGTCTATACCGGCACGCTGCTGGGCGAAAAGGTCTCCGTCTGCTCCACGGGCATCGGCGGCCCCTCCGCCGCCATCGCCATGGAGGAGCTGCACAAGTGCGGCGCGGACACCTTCATCCGCACCGGCACCTGCGGCGGTATCGCGCTGGACGTGAAGTCCGGCGACATCGTGGTGGCCACCGGCGCGGTCCGCTTTGAGCACACCAGCATGGAGTACGCGCCCATCGAGTTCCCCGCCGTGGCGGACTTCGGCGTGACGGGCTGCCTTGCAGACGCGACCCGGGCGCTGGGCTATCCCCTGCACACCGGCGTGGTCCAGTGCAAGGACAGCTTTTACGGCCAGCACAGCCCGGAGGCGTCCCCGGTCTATTACGAGCTTCAGCAGAAGTGGGAGAGCTGGAAGCGCCTCGGCGTGAAGGCCAGCGAGATGGAGTCCGCCGCACTGTTCGTGGTGGCGGCGGCGCTGGGCTGCCGGTGCGGCTCCTGCTTCCACGTGGTCTGGAATCAGGAGCGGGAGAAGGCCGGTCTGGACCAGACCATGAGCGAGGACACCACCGCGTCGGTCAAGGTCGCGGTGGAGGGCCTGAAGCTGCTGATCCAGTCCGACCGGGCCGGGAAGTAAGGCGCGGCCGTGACGGATCTGGAAACGTTTCTGCAAAGCGGCGTTCCGGGGATGAAGGTCACGTTCGCGGGCCTGCTCTCCGCCGGGGTCACGCTGCTGGTCTGCCTGCTGGCGGTCCGGCTGCTGACAAAGCTGGCCCGCCGTCTGGTGGGCCGGACCCGGCTGGACGACCGGGTGCAGAAATATCTGCTGCTGGCGCTGCGGCTGGTGCTGTATGCCGTGGCGGTCATCATCGTGCTGGGCGAGCTGCATGTGGACGCGTCGTCGCTGGTGGCGCTTTTGAGCGTGGCTTCTCTGGGCGTCACGCTGGCGGCGGAGGACATTCTGGGCAACGCCGCGGGCGGACTGCTGCTGCTGGGGTCCCATCCCTTCGGCATCGGGGACTTCATCGAGTCCGACGGCGTGTGCGGCACGGTGGAGGAGATCGCCCTGACCCGCACGAAGCTGGTCACGCCGGAGGGGCTGACGGTGCTGCTGCCCAACAAGACGCTCTCGGCCAGCAAGCTGACCAACTACACCAGCCTTGGCCGCCGCCGGGTGTGCTGGAAGGTGAGCGCGTCCTACGACGCGCCCACGGAGACCGTGAAGGCCGCCTGTCTCGCGGCGCTGGACGGGGTGGAAAAGACGCTCTCCGACCCCGCGCCCAGCGTGTACCTGACGGATTACGGCTCCAGCGCCATTGAATACAGCGTGTACTGCTGGTGCGCGTCGGAGGATTACTGGCCGGTGTACTATCAGATGGGAGAGAACCTGCGCGCCGCGTTTGAGCGGGCCGGCGTGGAAATGACCTACGACCATCTCAACGTCCACCTGCTCTCCGGCGGGCCGGCGTAACGGCGGCGCGTCCGGCGGGAAACCGAAAAGGAACCGGGTCATGGAGGGCCGCGCGGCCCTCCATGACCCGGTTCGTTCATTTATTTTGAGCGGCGTTCCTGCCGACGGTTCCGCCCGCCGGCTTCGGCTGCCCGCGGCGCGGCGGAAGCGTCACAGCCCGTTGACCACCCGTTCCGGCCGCTGACCGGCCATCACCCGCTCCAGATCCTCAAAGAGCATCCGGTGGGCCTCGCGGAACGCGGAGCGGGCGATCCCGCCGAAGTGGGGGCAGAGGATCAGCTTGTCCGGCAGCTCCTGCGCCAGCCGGACAAGCGGGTGCTCCGCGCCCGCAGGCTCCGGCTCATAGCAGTCCGCCGCCATGCCGCCCAGACAGCCGGAGCGGAGCGCTTCGCACACCGCGCCGTCGTCCACGATGGCGCCCCGGGCGGTGTTCACCAGAAACGCGCCGGGCTTCATCCGGGCCAGAAACGCCCCGTCCACCAGATGGCGGCTGGCGGCGTTGGCTGGCAGGTGCAGGCTCACGATGTCGCTCTGGGCGGCCAGCTCCTCCAGCGGGAGATAGCGCACGCCCAGCTCCGCCTCCGTCTCCGGGTCCCGGCGGTGGGGCGCGAAGTAGACCACCCGGCTCCCGTAGGGCCGCAGCCGCCGGGCCACGGCCTGACCGATGGCGCCGAAGCCCACCAGCCCCACCGTGGAAACGGACAGGTCAGCGGGGATGTCCCGCTCGATCAGGCGGACGGCCTCCGCCTGCTGCCCCTGCCGCACCATCCGGTCGCCCCAGAGGACCCGGTGGAGCAGCATGCTCATCAGGGTGACGGACAGCTCCGCCACCGCTGCGGCGTTGCATCCGGCGTTGTTGCAGACGTAAATGCCCCGGGCCGCGGCGGCGTCCAGATCAATGCGGTCAAAGCCAACGCCCTCGGAGTGGATCAGCTTCAGGTTGGGCATTTGGGCGATCAGACCGGCGGTGATGGGCGTCACGGGCGTGACGAACAGGGCGTCGGCGTCCGCGCCCGCGGCCAGCCACTCCGCCTCCGTTCCCTCCCGGTCGCAGAAGATCAGCTCCGCGGCGCGGGCCGCGGGCGTGTCGGGGCGGTAGGCGTCATAGCGGGACTTCGGCGCCAGGACCAGAACTTTCATATGGCTTCCTCCTTGTCTGCTCTGCGGCGCGCGGCTCAGGTGGTTTCTTTATGGCCGGGACCGTCGTCCTCCGGCGCGGCGGGGGCCGCGTCCGCTTTGCTCTTTGGCGCGTCCGCTCCGTCGCCTTGCGCCTGCGGCGCGTCCTCCTCCATGCCCCGGGCCATCAGAATGTCCTTTGGAGTAATGCGCATCAGGTCGTCCCGGGAGACGTTCTCCTGCGCCGCAAGGCGGTTGGCCTGATGGACGAGGATCTGCTCGAAAATGTTCCGCACGCCCCGGGCGTTGCCGAAGGACACGGAGCTGACGTTTTCCTCCTGAATGAAGTCCCGCACCATTCCCCGGGTCTCCTCGTCCACCTCGTAGCAGCCCTTTTTACACTGCATATCGAAGATGGCCAGCATCTCGTCCAGACTGTAATCCTCAAAGTGGAGGAAGCGGTTGAACCGGGACTCCAGACCGGGGTTGGAGTGGATGAACTCGTCCATCAGCCCGTCGTATCCGGCCACGATGACCACCAGATCGTCCCGGTGGTCCTCCATGGCCTTGAGGATCGTGTCGATGGCCTCCTGACCGAAGTCGTTTTCCGACCGGCCGTTCAGGGCATAAGCCTCGTCGATGAACAGCACGCCGCCCAGCGCAGTATCGATGACCTTGCGGGTCTTGATGGCGGTCTGGCCCACGTATCCGGCCACAAGGCCGCTGCGGTCCACCTCCACCAGCTGGCCCTTGGAGAGGATGCCCAGGCTGTGATACACCCGGGCCATGATCCGGGCCACGGTGGTCTTGCCGGTGCCGGGGTTGCCGGAAAAGACCATGTGGAGCGAGAGGTCGGTGGTGGGCAGGCCGTGCTCCTTGCGCATCTGATAGACCGTGACCATGTTGATGAGGTTTTTCACCTCTTTTTTCACGGCGGCAAGGCCGATGTACCCGTCCAGCTCCGCCAGCAGATCCTCGATCTTCTCCGGCTCCGGTGCGGGCTGCTCCGGGGCCTTGGTGTCGTCGTTCCCGGTGGAGGCGGCGGAGCCGGGCACCCCTCCGTCCGTGTTCTGCGGGGCAGAGCCGGACGGGGCGGACGGAGGGGCCTTTTCCGGCGGCGCGGAGGGGTGGCCCCAGAAGTCCGTTCCCATGCGGCTGAGATTGTGCTCGGTCATGGAGCGGATCACGTCCAGCTGCTGGAGGATGATCTGGTCTTTTTTGCTGATGTTCCGATCATTCATATTCGTTCACGCTTTCATCAGGTTTGTATTGCCCAGCGCGCGGAAGAGCAGTCCGGCGGCAAAGCCGGTGACCGCGCCCGTCAGCAGGGATACTGCCAGCAGCAGCGGCAGATAATAGAGCGGAGCGGTATTTCCAAGCGTCAGCATGGCCGCGGCGGTCTGGCCGCAGTTGTGGGCCGCCGCGCCCGCGATGGACACGCCGTAGATCGACAGGGCCGGACACCGGGAGAGCAGGATCATCACTCCCATGGCCAGCAGCCCGCCGAACAGGGAAAAAAGCAGCGCGTTCAGGTTCCCCGCGAACACCGCGCCCAGCGTGCACCGGGCCAGCAGGATCAGAAGCGCCTGCCCCGGCCCCAGCGCATACAGCGCGAACACGGTGACAATGTTGGCAAGGCCCAGCTTCACCCCCGGCAGCGGGACGGCCAGAGAGAGCGGGAGCAGGTTTTCCGTATAGGACAGCGCCAGCGCCAGCGCCGTCAGTACGGCGCAGAGCGTGAGCTGCCGGGTCGTCAGCTTCATGCGTCCTCCTTATCCCAGAACGGCGTCCACGCCGTCCTCCGCGCTTCCCGCCAGCGTCACGCTCACCCGGGCGGGAAGGCACACGATGCTCTGCCCGGGCCGGGTGACGCGCCCGGTGCGGACGCAGTCCTGCGTGGGACAGTCCGCGTGGGTCATCTCCGCGCCGTCGGGGAAGAGCGTCAGCGTCAGCGTGTAGCCGTTGGCGGTCAGGGTGCGCTCCTCCGGGCCGGACAGGCGGTCCAGCCGGACCGTCTCCGCCGCCTGGCCGTCCACGCAGATCTCCGCCGTCAGCGCGCCGCCGGTCTCCCGGCCCCACGTGAGCAGAAGCAGCGCCCCGGCCAGCACAACGACCGCCAGCACCGCCAGCGCGTCCGCGGGCTTAGGCCGCAGGGATGGTGTCATAGGCATAGCCGCTGTCCGCCTCCTGTTCAAACCGGTCCGCCAGCCCCTCGGACACGAGGACCCGGCCGTCCTCCGTCACCAGCACGAACTCAAACGCGTACGCGCCGGAGCGCCAGAAGCGCACGGCCTCCTCCTCGCCCATGACGAACAGGGCGGTGGACAGCGCGTCGCACATGGCGCCGCGGCCGGGCGTTCCGTCCACCTGCTGCGGCTCGTCCGCCACGATGGTCACGGAGGTCAGCCCGCTCTCAGCCGGCCAGCCGGTGGCCGGGTCGAGAATGTGGTGATAGGTTTTCCCGTCCTGCTCGAAATAGCGCTGATAACCGCCGGAGGTGACGGCGAAGGCGTCCGTCAGGGACAGCACGCCCGCAAAGCCGCCGGCGCGGGCCGGGTCCTGAATGCCGACCCGCCATGCCGAGCCGTCGGGCTTGCAGCCCCGGACGTAGATGTTCCCGCCCAGCGAGACGCTGGCAGCGGCCACGCCGTTTTCCGCCAGCAGCGCCGCCGTCCGGTCGGCGGCGTAGCCCTTGGCGATGCCGCCGAGGTCGATCTGCGTGCCCTTGTCCAGCTCCAGCCCGTCCTCTGAGAGGTGTACGTGTTCGCTTCCCACCAGCGGGAGCAGCGCGTCCAGCTCGCTCTGGGCCGGGACGTGCTTTTCCTCCTTCGTAAAGCCCCACGCGTCCGCCACCGGGGCCACGGTCACGTCAAACGCGCCGCCGGTGGCGGCGGAATATTCTTCCGCCGCGGTCACAAGGGCGGCGATCTCGCCGCCGCCGTCCGCCGACCCGTCCCGGTTGAGCCGGGACACGGCGCTGTCGGCCCGCGTGCGGGAGAGGAGCGCGTCCAGCCGGAACAGCTCCTCCTGCACCGCCTGCACGGCCTGCTGCGCCCGGGCGCCGTATACGGCGGCGGACATGGCGGTGTCCATGGCGTAAAACTGCACGTCGGCCTCTTTCACGCCGCAGGCGCTGAGCATACACGCCGCCAGCGCGCACAGCGCGGCGGACCATACCGTTTTTTTCATAAGACGCCTTTCTGCTCTGATGGATGCCCGGCTCCCGCCCCGCACGAGGCGCTCCGGGATGTATCAGTATACCACATTTCCCGCCGCCGGACAAGCGCCGCAGACCGCGGAGGGATGCTTTTTTCTGGAAAGCCCTTGCAAAAACATAAACAATCTGCTAAAATGTCATGGTATGCGCGGGATTATCTCCCCGCGTCGAGAATGAGAACACCCATGGAGGTTAGTATAAATGCCGAAAAAGAACGCGGTGGACGGGATCAAAAAGAGCGACGCGCCCCTCAACGGTGCGCTTAAATTTTTCGTGGGAGGCTGTCTTGCGGAGATCTATCTGCTGATGGTCAGGAAGTATTATGTAAACGGCGATGTGAACCAGATGCTCAGCTGGGACGCGGCCATGCCCGCCCTGATCGGGGCCGGCGCGGCGGTGTTGCTGCTGGGTGCGGTCCTGGCTGCGGTATGGAGAAAGGATACCGGCTGGCGGCGGACGCTGGCGTGGTCCGTGATCTGCGTCGGCGCGTTTTTCAGCGTTGGGAACTGGCTCATCCGGGCCGTGTATCCCACCGCCGTCACGCTGCTGTCCGTCGCTGTGGCGGCGGGGACGCTGCTGGGCGTTTTCTGGTGCCTGTACGCGCGGGACTGCTTCTTTGCCATGACCATTCTGGGGACCGGCCTGTTCGCCTCCTGGGTCTGCCGCCACGGCATGAGCAGCGTGTTCTGGAAGATGTATGTGATCGGCGGCGCGGTGGTGTATCTGGCGCTGCTGGCCGGGGCCGCTCTTGTGGGCCGTCGGGCCGAGTGCGGAGACGGCACGGTAGGCGCGCTGCGCATTCTGCCCAAGGGCGGGGACGCCACGGTGCTGTTCGTCTCCTGCGGCCTGTCCGCCGCGGCCACGGTGGTGTCCGCGTTCAGCGCCGCCGCCGCGTATTACGCCATGTGGGCGCTGGGCATCGTGATCTTCATTCTGGCGGTGTTCTATACCGTCAAGGAGCTGTAAGACCCGCCCAACGGCGCGGAAACGCGCCGGAAAAACGAAATGATGAAAAAGGCTCCCGCCGTCTGCATCGCAGACGGCGGGAGCTTTTCTCCGTATCGGGCTTTTCTGCATGGAGATCTTTCGCGCTGAGCTTTTCTGCGCCGCGGCTTTCTGCGCCGGGATATGCAGAACTGCGTCCGCGCGGGCCGCTTTCCGCCGCGCGGAAAAAGTGCGGTCCGGCGGTCGGTTATCCGCGCGATAGGAGCGCCACCGCTCCGGCGGTCATTTTTTCAGCTTGGCCCGCAGCTTTGCCTTCAGCTCGGGGCTGAGGGCCTTGGACGCGAGCTGCACCGGCAGGGAGGGCAGGCGGAAGAACTTCCGGCGGACCTCCTCAAACGGCTCCAGCGCGTAGGCGGCGAAGAACGCGGCCCGGTCCGGCGCGGGGGCGATGGGCGAGGCCAGCCGGGGATTTCCGGCGATGGCCCGCTCCGGCGGAAAGGGCTGGCGGCCCAGCGGCAGACGGTCGAAAATGTGGCTGGCGTGCTGGGTGTTCACGATCAGGAGCGAAACGCCCAGCTCCTGCTGGTCCGGCAACTCGTCGGGCCGCAGGCCCCAGAAGTCGCCCAGCGTGAAGTCGCCCACGCGGGACATGGAGGAATAGGGACACCGGTGGCAGCAGGGGCGCAGAAACAGCGCCCGGCCGAAGGCCCGGCCCCATTCCGTCTGGAACAGGGGGGCGGACTCGGCGGAGCCGTCCTTATAGAGCAGGGTCAGGTGGCTGTCCTTCCAGCCGCCGACCTTGTTGCGGAAGCGCACAGTCTGTAAGGACCGGCGGCGGCGGGCCTCCATGGAGCGCACCATATCCTCCCACACGCCGGGGGACGGCACGCCCTGACACACCAGATCGCAGGTGGTCAGGTTTTCCGGGCGGCAGCCGAGGAAGTGATACAGCCCGTCCACCTGACAGGGCGTTCCGGTAAAGAGCACGGGCCGGGACTTCAGAAGCTCCCGGACCTCCCGGTACACGCCCGTCAGGTCGCTCTGGACGTACTTCGCGCCCCGCAGGCGGCGCAGCTCCTCCTCGGAGAAGCAGGCCGTGTGCCGCAGGCGGAGGTTGGCGTCCAGCGCCGCGCCGAACACCACGCCGCCGGATTGCAGCGTGTCCTGCGCCAGCAGCGTGAACAGTCCGCCGGAGGTGGAGTCCCGGCGCACCGTGTCGTCCCGGTTCCACGCGGCGAACACCGCGGGGAGCGGATGGGGCTTCTTTTCGTGCAGCGCGGGGCAGACGGAGGTACACCGTCCGCAGCGGACGCACGCCGCCGGATCAACGGACGGATAGGCAAAGCCCTCCCGGTCCCGCTCCATGGCGATCGCGCCCTTGGGGCAGATGGAGGCGCAGGCGGTGCAGCCGGTGCAGCCGGTACGGGACGCCAGCCGGGGAAGCGCCGCGTCCGTTTGACCGGACGGCTCCTCCTCCGGGGCGAACGGCTCGTCGTACAGCGCAGCACGGAGATACGCCAGCGACTTGCGCCGCTCCGCCTCCAGCCGCGCGGAGGCCGCGGGCCAGTCGATGGGGTCTGTGGGGCCGGCGGCGTCGCCCTTGCCGATGATGCGGCCCGAAAGGCCCAGCCGGTCCAGCAGACTGAAGATGCGGGACTGCTCCGGCGCGGCCAGCTCCGCCGGAGAGACGGCGGTGAAAAAGGGCTTTTGGAACTGCAGAGAAAAGACGGTCCCGTGGAACGAGTTGGTGCACACATAGGACGCGCCCCGGAACAGCGCCAGAAACTCCGCCGGTCCGGCGGAGAAAACGCACTGGGCCTTGGGGTGCACCCGCTGGCGGATGCCGCACAGCTGCACAATGGGCAGCCCCGTCTCCTCATGCAGGCGGCGGATATACGGCTCCAGCGCGCCGGGGCGGCTGATGCAGTAGCACAGGATATAGCCCCCCGTCCGCTCCGGCTGCGCCGCCAGCGCGGACCAGTCCTCCTGCCGCAGCAGCAGCGTGGGGTCCAGCACCACGGGGACTTCCCGGCCCGTGATCTCCCGGATGATGGCCTGCCCCCGGGTCTCCCGGGCGGACAGGTGGGAAAAGCCGGAGAGATAGCCCCGCAGCTCGTCCTCCATCCCGTCCGGGATGCGGGGAACGCCGAAGGACGGGGCATAGGCGATCCTGCGCCCCTGGGCGAAGGCACTGAAGAATACGGGATCGAACCGCCCGTCCGGGAAGATCTTGGGATTCCAGATCTGGTCGCTGCCCGAGAGGTACACGTCGCAGGGCGGCGCGGCGCGCAGCGCGTCCGCGCTCTCATACCGGGGGGAGAGGCGCAGGTTCCGGGCGGAAAATTCCTCAAACCGGTCGTACCGCTCCTTCATGGCCCGGTAGTGCAGCGCGGTGTGGGCGTCCGCCGCGGCGGAGCCGATGCCGGTGGGACGGCGGAAGAGCGCGTTGTTCTGATTGACGTAGTAGTTGAAGATCTCGCACGTTCCGCCCAGCTGCTCCACGGCGCGCTGAGTGGCGCAGGCCTGTAAGACTGCGCCGTAATGATGGATGTGGAAAAAGGTGACAAGGCCCGCTTTCACATGACGGCCTCCTTCCTGAGAGTACATGGGTCAGGGCCGGCCCGGAGCCGGGCCGGGGGCGTCCAGCGAGGGAAGATCGTCCTCCGCCACCCAGTCCGTCACGGGGACGGAGGTGAACTCCGTCTCCGTCCGGCGGATGACCACCCGATCCAGCCCGGCGTTAATGACCTGCCTGCGGCACATGGAGCAGGAGGTGGCGTCGTGGAGCAGCTCACCGGTGCGGGCGTCCCGCCCCACCAGATAGAGCGTCCCGCCCACCATGTCCCGCCGGGCGGCGGAGATGATGGCGTTGGCCTCCGCGTGGACGCTGCGGCAAAGCTCATACCGCTCGCCCCGGGGGACCTGCGCCATCTCACGGGTGCAGTAGCCCATGTCCACGCAGTTCTTGCGCCCGCGGGGCGCGCCGTTGTAGCCGGTGGAGATGATCTCGTCGTTTTTGACGATGATCGCGCCGTATACCCGCCGCAGGCAGGTGGCCCGCTCCAAAACGGTCTCGGCAATGTCCAGATAGTAATTTTCCTTGCTGATTCGGCTCATGAGCGGCCTCCTTTTTTACAGCTATTGTACACAGTTTTCCGCAGGTTTGCAAGGCTTACGCGCTCCGGGGCGGCTGCACCCCGGCCCGGACGGCGATCAGCTCCGCCGCCACGGCCACGGCGATCTCCTCCGGCGTCTGCGCGCCGATGGCAAGGCCGATGGGCGCGTGGACCGCGGCGTATTCCTCCGCCGTGAAGCCTGCGGCCAGCAGCCGCTCCCGGCACAGGGCCAGCTTGGGACGGCTGCCGATGCAGCCCAGATACCGCGCGCCGGAGCGCAGCGTCTGGGTCAGCACCTCGTAATCCGCCTGATGGCCCCGGGTCATCACCACCACATAGTCCTCCGGCGCGATGTCTGCGTCCAGCTTTTCAAAGCTGCACAGGCTCACGCGCTCCGCCGTGGGGAAAAAGGCGGGGTCGGCAAACTCCGCCCGGTCGTCGTACACCGCGCAGTGGAAGTCCAGCGGGTGCAGCGCCGCCGCCAGCGCGCGGGACACATGGCCTGCGCCGAAGATGTGGACCAGTCCGCCCTGCGACACGGGGACGGAGAACCACCCGTTCTCCTCATCCGTCAGGACCGGGCGGGCGCTCAGCAGCTCCCGGGGGAGCGAGGAAAGCGCCTGCGCGCCGCCGCCGACCATGGAAACGACGCGCCCGCCCTCCAGCCGCCGGACGAGCCACGCGTTCTGTCCCCGGGCGCAGGCCTCCGCCAGCGCGTGAAAGACGGCCAGTGCCGCCGCGTCTCCGGCGGGAATGTACTGGAGCTGCACGCTCACGTCTCCGCCGCAGACCATGCCCAGACTGCGCTCGCCGCCCTGCACGAAGCGGTACTGGCGCAGGGCGTCCTGCCCGGTGCGCAGCACCTCGGCCGCCAGAAGCTGGGACTGATATTCCACGTTCCCGCCGCCGATGGTCCCGGCGGCGCTCCCGTCCGGCAGCACCGCCATCATGGTCCCGGCGCCCCGGGGCGTGGACCCGGAGGAGGAAAGAAGGCTCACAAGGCAGGCGCTCTGCCCGTTTTCCAGCGCGCGGATCAGCGTGTTCCAAAAGCTTTGCATGAGGGACCCTCCCTTTTCTGCGTTTCCCGGCGCCGCCGGGGAAAAGTGCCGGACAGCCGCTGCGTTTTGATGTTCCTGACCATTATATCAGCTTTTTTCCGTCTTGGGTATGGGAAATTCTCCGTCCGGCCCGATTTGGCGCGGCTCCCGCCGGAGGGCTGCTCTCGGCAGGCAAAAACCGGGCCGGCCCCATGGGGCCGGCCCGGCTTGACGGTTTTTGAAACGCTTACTTCTGAGCGGCGTCGCTCTCCATCAGCGTCTTGGCGCTGGCGGCAAGACCGGCCAGCCCCTGGATCTCGGAGGGGACGATGATCTTGGTGGCCTTTCCGTCGGCGACCTTGACCATGGTTTCCAGCGCGCGCAGCTTGATGACCTGATCGTTGGGAGAGGCCTCGTTGAGGAGCTTCAGCGCGTCGGCGGTGGCCTGCTGGACCTTGAGGATGGCCTGCGCCTCGGCCTCGGCGGCCATGATGCGGGCCTCCTTTTCGCCCTCCGCCTTCAGGATGGCGGCCTGCTTCTCAGCGTCCGCCCGCAGGATGGCGGACTCCTTCTCGCCCTGCGCCACAAGGATCTGGCTCTGCTTGGTGCCCTCAGCCTGCAGGATGGATTCGCGGCGCTCGCGCTCCGCCTTCATCTGCTTTTCCATGGCGTTCTGGATCTCCTTGGGCGGGATGATGTTCTTCAGCTCCACGCGGTTGACCTTGATGCCCCACGGATCGGTGGCCTCGTCCAGAATGGCGCGCATCCGGGTGTTGATGGTGTCGCGGGAGGTGAGGGACTGGTCCAGCTCCATGTCGCCGATGATGTTGCGCAGGGTGGTGGCGGTCAGGTTCTCGATGGCGTTCATGGGCCGCTCCACACCGTAGGTATACAGCTTGGGATCGGTGATCTGGAAGTAGATCACGGTGTCGATCTGCATGGTGACGTTATCCTTGGTGATGACGGGCTGGGGGGCGAAATCCGCCACCTGCTCTTTCAGAGAGACCCGCTTGGCCACCCGTTCGATAAAGGGCACCTTAAAGTGCAGGCCCACGTTCCAGATGGCTCGGAACGCGCCCAGACGCTCCACCACATAGGCCTTGGACTGCTGGACGATGACGATGTTGCTGACCACCAGAATCAGGACCAGAATTCCCAGAACGATCAGCGCAATGGTTTTCAGACTCATACTTGTACATTCTCCCTCTCATTTGATTTTTCAACAAAGAGCTTTACGCCCTCCATTTTTATGATCCGGACCATCTGCCCCTTGGGCAGGATGGAGCCGTCCGCGCTGCGGGCGGTCCACGTTTTCCCGTCCACATACACCGCGCCGGAGGCGATGGAGTTGTCCACCGTCTCCGTCACCCGTCCGGAGGCGCCGATTACCCGGTCCAGATTGGTGGGGACGGGCTTTCCGGCCCGCAGCTTTTTCACCAGCGGGCGCGTGGCGACCAGCGCCAGCGCGGAGACGATCAGAAACACGGCGAACTGCACGGCGAGGGCCGCGTTCAGCAGCGCCGCGATCAGCGCGGCGGCGGCGCCCAGCACGAACCAGATGGATACAAGGCCCGCCGTGACGCCTTCGACCACGCCGAAAAATACGATGGCGCCGAGCCAGAACCAGAACACCATGGGAAAGACCTCCTTTTTTCAAAGCGCGCGCCGGCGCGGACGGAAAGCGCCCGGCCGCGGCGCGCGCAGTCAGCTTGTAAGCTCAGTATAACATAGCTCTCCGGAAAAAGAAAGCGTCATTTTCTTCCCGCGCCCCGCGTTGCAAACCGCGCGGATATCTGGTATAGTACACTGGGAGCGGGCCGGACCGGCCCCGCCCCGATCTGCTTGATTTATGAGGAGGCGCGCCATGACGCTGACGGTACCCTGCCTGTTCGGACTGGAAAGTCTGGTGGCGGACGAGATGAAACGGCTGGACCTGAAGGAGGTCCGCGCGGAAAACGGGCGGGTCCACTGCCGGGGGACGCTGGCCGACGTGGCCCGGCTGAACATCAATCTGCGCTGCGGCGCGCGGGTGCTGATGGAGCTGGGCAGCTTCCCGGCCCGGGACTTCGAGGCCCTTTTTCAGGGCGTGTACGCCCTGCCGTGGGAGGACTATATCCCCCGGGACGGCGAGTTCCCCGTCAAGGGCTATTCCCTCAATTCCCAGCTCCACTCCGTTCCCGCCTGTCAGGCCATCGTGAAAAAGGCGTCCGCCAGACGGCTGGGGGAGCGGTACGGACTGGAGACGCTGCCGGAGTCCGGCAGCCGCTATCAGATCCAGTTCTCCATCGTCAAGGACGTGGCCACGCTGTATCTGGACACCTCCGGCGAGGGACTTTACAAGCGGGGCTACCGCGCGCAGAACATGGGCGCGCCCCTGCGGGAGACGCTGGCGGCGGCGTTGGTGCTGCTGTCCCGCTACCGGGGGAAGGACCCGTTCTGCGACCCGTTCTGCGGCTCCGGCACCATCCCCATCGAGGCGGCGCTGATCGCAAAGAACCGCGCGCCGGGGCTGGAGCGCAGCTTCTCCGCCCAGCGGTGGAAGAACATGGACGCCAGACTCTGGATGGACGCGGCGGACGAGGCCATGGACCGGGAGTTCCACGGGCAGTATGACATCTGGGGCGGCGATATCGACCCGGACGCCGTGGCGCTGGCGCGGCACAACGCCCAGCTCGCCGGAGTGGACGACTGCGTGCGCTTCGAGGTGGCCGACGCGGCGGCCTTCCATCGGAACAGCGAATACGGGCAGGTGGCGACCAACCCGCCCTACGGCGAGCGCCTGATGGAAAAGGCGGAGGCAGAGGAGCTGTACCGCGTGTTCGGCGCGGCCTGCCGGGAGCTGCCGCCCAAGTGGCGGGTACTGGTGCTCTCATCCCACACGGAATTTGAGCGGGCTTTCGGCCGTCCGGCGGACAAGAAGCGCAAGCTCTATAACGGAATGCTCAAGTGTGACCTGTTCATGTACGGGAGATGACTGCGCGGGAAGCCGCGCCGGGCGCGCTTCGGCAGGGACGGGCGGCTTTCGCCGGGGGGCGCTTTCACGTGAGGAGCCGCCGCATCCGCGTGAACCCTTTCCTTGGAACCGCCTTTTACGGAAGAGAGAGGCATTCTGCGAACATATCGCAAGGGCCGGAGCCGCATTCCGCGGCTCCGGCCCTTTCTTCTATTCTATGTTGCGATGTGGCGATGCGCCGTTTTGAGCAGCCCCGTGCGCGGAAAGCCGCCGCGCGGCGGACTACTTTTTGAAGAAGTGGAAATCGCAGCAGTCTCCGCCATAGCCCAGCGTTTTCGCGCGCGTGAAGCCCAGCTTTTTCAATCCGCCGTAGGTCACGTTGTCCACGTCGCAGAACAGGCGGCACAGCTCCGGGCAGCCATTTTCCACGCAGGCGGAGTGCCACAGGCACCGCCGGATCGTGACGTCGAACCAGCCCCGGCCCCACGCCTGCGTGCTCTCCTGCAGGTCGGTCGTGCGCATGATGCGGAGGAAAATGCGGCTGTAAAGGAAGTAAAACCCCGGAACAGCCTCCAGTTTCGCCGTAGCTGCGTGCTTTTCCGCCCCGACCCGGTCAAGCATATAGCTTCGCATATGCGCATACGCGTCCTCCTTGGAAAGGCCGCTCTGCCCCAGCGCCTGATACAGCGCGACGCGGGGGAGGATTGTCTGAACGAGGGTTTCCATCTGGGCTTTCGACCGGTTCTCCGTGCGCTCAATGAGCGCGCCGAGCAATTTCTCCTGCCGGGCGGACAGGGCTTCGCCCCGGGCGCTTCCGAAGGTCTCGGTCAGAAACGCCCGGATCTGCTTTTGCTGCTTTATTTTCATCAACAAAACACTTCTTTGACGGTTTTTCCCCATCGTAGCATACTTCGCCGCCCGCCGCAAGGACCGGCGGGGGACGGCGCCCGCCCGCGCGGACACAAAAAAGCGCCGGGACAACTCCTGGCGAAAAAAGATGCCGCCCGCGGGGCGGCCCGAAAAAACACCGACCCCCATCCGTCCAGCGCGGATGGGGGTCACTTCTGACTGGGGTTTTCCGTCATACTGCTACCTCTGCTTTCCTGGGATCGCGTCTGAAAGGCTGGGGGAAACGCTTCGCGGATAGGACCTTGCTGCGCCGGGGCCGCACAGGGATCTGAGACCGGGGATCGCTCGGAGAGGGGTCAACGTCCGGAACCATGGTGTACACGCAGACAGCTTGCTCTGGATGCTTCCAAAACGGAATCTCGTGACGCTCATAAGGATGAGTACGGTTCGCGCTTGCCTTCTGCCGGGGACCGCTGGATCAGGGGACCGACTGCCGGGGACCGGAGACGCGGTGCAATGGGCTTGCCGGATCGCTTTCAGACGCGGCGGGGGAGAAATGAGCTGGGGCCTTGTGAGCTAGCCCATGGGACTCACTCCTTTCCTGTGATTCTTATATACCATATTTCCCGGGCCAAGTCAATGGATTCCAGTAGACTTCTACAAAAACGAGATAGTAAACGTTTCAAAACTGTGCAGGATACACGATGCAAATGCAATATTGCGGCGCTCACACGGTCAACGTTCGCAGAAACGCGGCGGGCGGGAGCGGGCCGTCCGGCTGAAAGGCGGCGCGCAGCGCGTCCAGATTTTCTTCGTCGTGCTCGATCTCCCGGCAGTAGAGCCGCAGGGCCTCCGGCAGGGGGACGAGACTGGCTGCCCGCTCCACGGTCAGCGTGCTGAACAGGACGAACTGCATCCGGCCCAGCAGGTCCCCGTCGTTGACGGTCTTGAGGAAGTAGCGGAACAGGAAATACGCGGCGATCCGCTCCAGCGCTTTGTCCGGCGCAGCTCCGGGAACGGTCCGCTCCGCCCGGGCCAGCAGCGCCCGCCAGTCGCCGCCCAGGATCTCCAGACCGGCCAGCACGCTCCAGCCACGGGGGAACAGCCCCTCGCCGCCGGAGGGGACGGGCGGCTCCGGCGCAGGCCACGTCCGGCACAGGACGGGAAGCTCCTCCGCCGCGTCCGCGTCCAGATACTCCTGCGCGGCGGCGGCCAGCGTCAGGAGCCGGACAAAGCGGGCGTACAGCGGCTGGGCGCGGTCCGCAAGGAGCGCGAACGCGGTCTCCCGGACGGCCAGCAGCGGCGCGAGCCACGGGTCGGCAGGCTCCTCCGGCTCGTCCGTCCGGCGTTCGGAAAAGGTCAGCGGCCCGTCAGCGGAGAGCAGCAGACGGCAGGCCTCCGGACAGGAGGCGCACAGGCTGATCTCCCGCAGGGGGCCGTATTCCTCGATGAACCGTGGATGGCTGCGGCAGACCTCGCTGGTAGCGCTCTCCCCCAGCGCCCGATGGATGGCGCACAGGCCATCCGCGTCCCAGAAGGGGCAGCGGCCGCTGTCCGTCAGGGCGAAGAAATCCTCGCCGTCCTCCGTCCGCAGCGCGGCCCGCAGCCGCTCTCCCAGCGGGCCGGGCAGCGCCCGGTAGCGCTGGGCGGACGCGGGGTCAATGACGATCTCCCACCCCTCGCAGCAGGAATGGGGACACGCCCCCGCCAGACAGCGGAACCGCGGATAGTAGTCCGGAACGCGCGTGCGCATAAAAGCCCTCCTGTTCGGTCCGCCCATGTTTGCCCATCGGCGGATATGGATATACTTGGAACTGTGGACGGCGGCCCGCCGCCCGGCTGTCAGTTTACCACGTCTGCGGCCCGGACGCAACGCCGCGGCACGCTGCGGGCGTTCTGACAGGGCGGGACCGTCCGCCGGCGGGCAAAGACCGTCAAATTGCCGGACGGATCGCCTATTGACAAACCGATGTGCAGCGGTTAAAATTACTTCAAACAATTTAGTTTAATTTTTTTAACTAAAAATTTTAAAATGAAAAGGAGCGTTTTTCAATGAGCTTTGAACAGGTGCGCGACGTGATCGTGGAAACTCTGGCCTGCGAGGCCGATCAGGTGACGATGGAGGCCCGTCTGGCGGAGGATCTGGGGGCCGACTCTCTGGCCTCCGTGGAGCTGGTAATGGCACTGGAGGAGGCCACTGGCGTGACTATCTCCGACGACGAGCTGCCCAACCTCAAGACCGTGGGCGACATCGTGAACTATCTGGAGGCGCACAAGGCCTGATCCGTCCGTGACCGGAACGAAAGGGAACCGCTGCCGGTTCCCTTTCTCATTCTGCGGCAGGGCCGCGGGAGGGCCGGACGGCTTTGCAGCGCGGAACGCGCGGAAAGGAGAGCCATGACCAATTCTGAGATTTTTGAGCTGCTGGACCGCTTTGAGCGCAGCAGCGCCGTGACCATGAAGGTGTCCGTCGGCGGGGACACGCTGGAGCTGAGCCGGGCCGGATCGCCCGCGCCCGCCGCCCCGGCGGCCGCGCCCGCTGCGGCGGCTCCCGCAGCCGCCCCCGCTCCCGCGGAGGAAGGGCTTTTGATCCGTGCGCCGCTGGTGGGCACGTTTTACGCCGCCTCCGCACCCGGCCAGCCCCCGCTGGTCAAGCCGGGAGACACGGTGAAGAAGGGGCAGACCGTGTGCCTGATCGAGGCGATGAAGATGATGAGCGAGATCGCCGCCCCCTGCGACTGCGTGATCGAGGCGGCGCTGGCGAAGGACGGCGAGCTGCTGGCCTTTGACGCGCCCATCTTCCGATATCGGGAGGCCTGAGTATGTTCAAGCGCATTTTGATCGCCAACCGCGGCGAGATCGCGCTGCGGGTGCTGCGGGCCTGCCGGGAGATGGAGATCGAGACGGTGGCGGTCTATTCCACGGCGGATGCCGACGCGCTCCACGTGCAGATGGCGACCCAGAGCGTGTGCATCGGCCCGCCCCGGGCGGCGGAGAGCTATCTCAATCAGGCGGCGCTGCTGACGGTGGCCAAGGCCACGGGCTGCGACGCGATCCATCCCGGATACGGCTTTTTGTCGGAGAACGCGGACTTTGCGGACGCCTGCGCCCGGGAGGGGCTGAAGTTCATCGGCCCCTCCGGCGATACGATCCGCATGGCAGGCAGCAAGGCGGCCGCCTGCGCGCGGATGAAGGCGGCGGGCGTGCCCACTGTTCCCGGGTCCGACGGGCCGGTGGCCGACGCGGACGCCGCGCTGGAGATCGCGGAGCGGGTGGGCTATCCCGTGCTGCTCAAGGCCAGCGCCGGCGGCGGCGGACGGGGCATCCGCCGCGTGGATTCGCCGGAGGCGCTGCCCGCCGCGTTTCAGGAGGCCAGCGCCGAGGCGGCCGCTTGCTTCGGGGACGGGACGATGTACCTTGAAAAGTTCGTGACGGACCCCCGGCACATCGAGTTTCAGATTCTGGCGGACAGTCAGGGCAGCACGATCCATCTCTACGACCGGGACTGCTCCGTGCAGCGCCGCAACCAGAAGCTCATCGAGGAGGCCCCGGCCCGCTGTCTCACGCCGGAGCTGCGGCGGGAGATGGGCGCGGCGGCGGTCCGGGCGGCAAAGGCCGTGGGCTATGAGAACGCGGGCACGGTGGAGTTTCTGCTGGCCGGGGACGGGAAGTTCTATTTCTGCGAGATGAACACCCGCATTCAGGTGGAGCACGGCGTCACCGAACTGGTCACCGGCGTGGATCTGGTGCGCCAGCAGATCCGCATCGCGGCGGGCCTGCCGCTGGGCCTGCGGCAGGAGGACGTGACCCTCACCGGCCACGCCATCGAGTGCCGCGTGAACGCGGAGGACCCGGCGGCGGGCTTCCGCCCCTGCCCGGGCATGGCCTCCTTCGTCCACTTCCCCGGCGGGACGGGCGTGCGTGTCGATTCTGCGCTCTACACCGGCTATACCATGCCGCCGTATTACGATTCGCTGGCGGCGAAGCTCCTGGTCCACGCGCCCACCCGGCTGGAGGCCATCCGCCGGATGCGCCGCGCGCTGGAGGAGCTGACCATCGAGGGCTTTGCCACCAACGCGGAGCTGAGCCATCTCATCCTGCATCATCCCGATTACGTCCGCGGCGCGTGCACCACCGCGTTTCTGGAGCAGCATCTTCAGGAGCTGGTGGACTGGAATCGCAGGGCGGAGGAAAGTGAGGGGGCGCAATGAATTCCGTATTTTCACAGCGGCGGCGCAGGCTGCTGGCGATGAAGGCGTTCCGGGACGGGCGGACCCACGCGGCCCCGGCGGGGACCCCGTGTCCCGGCTGCGGGCAGACCGTGGGCGGCGCGGAGCTGGCGCGGACCCAGTTCGTCTGCCCCCGCTGCGGGCATCATTTCCCGCTGGGCGGGTATTACCGCCTGAGCACGCTGCTGGACCCCGGCTCCTTCCGGGAGCTGAACGAGCGGCTGACCTCTGCGGACCCGCTCCATTTCCCCGGCTATCCGGCCAAGCTGGAGGCCGCGCGGAAAAAGACCGGGCTGAACGAGGCGGCGGTTACCGCCGTGGGCAGCGTGGACGGGCGCAAGTGCGTCGTCGGCGTTCTGGACGGGCGCTTCTTCCTCGGCAGCATGAGCGCCGCCGTGGGGGAAAAGCTGACCCGCGCCATCGAGTATGCCGGACGGTATAAGCTGCCGCTCATCATTTTCTCCGCCAGCGGCGGCGCGCGGATGCAGGAGGGCATCCTCTCCCTGATGCAGATGGCCAAGACCAGCGCGGCGCTGGCCCGCTTCGGCGAGAAGGGCGGCTTTTTCCTCTCCGTTCTCACCGACCCCACCACCGGCGGCGTCACCGCCAGCTTTGCAAGTCTGGGCGACGTGATCCTCGCGGAGCCGGGGGCGCTGATCGGCTTTGCCGGGCCGCGGGTCATCGAGCAGACCATCGGCCAGAAGCTGCCGGAGGGCTTTCAGCGGGCGGAGTTTCAGATGGAGCACGGCTTTGTGGACGCGGTGGTGCCGCGGAGCGAACTGAGAGGGGTCGTCTCCCGCCTGCTGGCGCTGCATGAAAGGGGTGGGCGCAATGGCTGAGCTGACCGCTGCCCAGCGGGTGGCCATCGCCCGCCATCCCCAGCGGCCCAACGCGCAGGAGATCTTTGACGGCCTGTTTACCGACCTGTTCATCCAGCGGGGCGACCGACTGGCCGGAGAGGACGAGAGCATTCTGGGCGGCATCGCCCGGTTCCACGGGCGGCCCGTCACCGTCATCGCCACCCGCAAGGGCCGCACGCTGGAGGAAAACCTGCGCTGCAATTTCGGGATGCCCTCGCCGGAGGGCTACCGCAAGGCGCTGCGCCTGATGCGTCAGGCGGAGAAGTTCCGCCGCCCCATCCTCACCTTTATCGACACCCCCGGCGCGTACCCCGGCATGGAGGCTGAGGAGCGGGGGCAGGGCGAGGCCATCGCCCGGAACCTGCTGGAGATGAGCCGGCTGACCGTTCCGGTGGTCGCCGCCGTCACCGGCGAGGGAAACTCCGGCGGCGCGCTGGCGCTGGGCGTGGCAAACCGGGTGCTGATGCTGGAAAACGCGGTGTATTCCATCCTCTCGCCGGAGGGCTTCGCCTCCATCCTGTGGAAGGACGCCGGGCGGCATGAGGAGGCCTGCGAGCTGATGCAGCTCACGGCGCCGGACCTGAAGCGGCTGGGCGTGATCGACGAGATCGTGCCGGAGCCGGAGGGCGGCGCGCACCTTGCGCCGCAGATCGCCCTGCGGGCGCTGGACGAGGCGCTGGAGCGGGCGCTGGGGGCGCTGTGCCGCCAGAGCGGAGAGGCGCTGGCCGCGGCCCGCTATCAGAAATTCAGACAGATGGGGACGCCCCCAAAGGAGGAGCAATGAGTGGGATCAAGATCTGCGGCATGGGGCATTACGCCCCGCCGAAGCTGATGACGAACGAGGATCTGACGAAGATCGTGGATACCAGCGACGAGTGGATCACCACCCGCACCGGCATCAAGACCCGGCACCACTGCGTGAAGGAGACGCACGCCGATATGTGCCGCGAGGCGGCGCGGATGGCGCTGAAAAACGCGGGCGTCGCGCCGGAGGAGATCGGCGCGTGCATCGTGGCGACCCTGACGCCGGACTATCTGGCGCCCTCCGCCGCGTGTCTGGTGCAGCGGGACGTTGGCCTGCCCCACGACACGGTGTGCTTCGACCTTAACGGCGCGTGCAGCGGCTTCCTGTTCGCCATGCACACCATGGAGTGCCTGCTGGCGGCCTCACCCCGGAAGTACGGGCTGGTCATCGGCGCGGAGATGCTCAGCCGGTTCATCAACTGGCAGGACCGGGGCACCTGCGTCCTGTTCGGCGACGCGGCGGGCGCGGCGGTGGTGGAGTGGAGCGAGGAGTACGAGTCCATCCACGCGCTGCTGGGCTGCCACGGGGACAGCGATATGCTGGGCGTCACCGGCGCGGGACACGCCGACCCGCCCCAGATCTTCATGCACGGCCAGCCGGTGTTCAAATTCGCCGTCACCGCCGTGCCGTGGTGCATCGATCAGGTGCTGGCGCGCAACGGCCGGACCGTGGACGACGTGGACTTCTTCGTGTTTCATCAGGCCAACGCCCGCATCATTGATCTGGCGGTGCGCAAGTACCGCATCCCGGAGGAAAAGTACTATAAGAATATCGAGCGCTACGGAAACACTTCAGCCGCCAGCATCCCCACCGTGCTCAGCGAGCTGGCGCAGCAGGGCCGGGTCGGCTCCGGCAGCCGGGTGCTGCTGGTGGGCTTCGGCGGCGGGCTGACGTGGGGCGCGGCGCTGGTGGAATTCAAATAACGTGGAGAAAGGAACTCCGCGGGAGGCCGCGGGGAGACGGAACGATATGAAACTCAACGAGCTTCTGGGGACCGAGTTCCCCATCATTCAGGGCGGCATGGCCAACATCGCCACTGGCGAGTTCGCCGCTGCCTGCTCCAACGCCGGTGCGCTGGGCATGATCGCCACCGGCGGCTGGGACGCCGCGCGCCTGCGCACGGAGATCCGCCGGGCCAAGGAGCTGACGGACAAACCCTTCGGCGTGAACCTGATGCTCATGAGCCCCTATGCCGACGAGATCGCTCAGGTCATTCTGGAGGAGGGCGTCAAGGTGGTCACCACTGGCGCGGGCAATCCAGGAAAGTACATCCCCGCGTGGAAGGCGGCTGGCATCAAGGTCATGCCCGTGGTGGCGGCGGCGGTGCTGGCCCGGCGGCTGGAGCGCTACGGCGTGGACGCGTTCATCGCCGAGGGCACGGAGTCCGGCGGCCACGTGGGCGAGATGACCACCATGGCGCTGGTGCCGCAGGTCATCGACGCGGTGAGCGTCCCCGTCATTGCCGCCGGCGGCATCGCCGACGGGCGGCAGATGGCCGCGGCCTATGCGCTGGGGGCCATCGGCGTGCAGGTGGGCACCTGTCTGCTGGCCAGCGCCGAGTGCCCCATCCACCAGCGGTATAAGGAGGCCATCCTAAAGGCCAAGGACTCCGACACCGTGGTCACGGGCCGCAGCATCGGCGGGCCGGTGCGGGTGCTGAAGAACAAGATGTCCCGCACGTATCTGGAGCTGGAGAAGCGCAGCGCGTCTCTGGAGGAGCTGGAGCAGGTGACGCTGGGCGGCCTGCGCCGGGCGGTGCTGGAGGGCGATGTGGAAAACGGAAGCGTCATGTCCGGTCAGGTGGCGGGGATGCTCCACGAGATCCGGCCGGTGCGGCAGATCTTTGAGGAGCTGACCGCCGGCGGCCAGCGGCGCATCCGGGAAATGGCGGCGGAATTATGAAGCTGGGCTTTTTGTATGCCGGACAGGGCGCGCAGCACCCCGGCATGGGCGCGGACCTCTATGAAAAGTATCCGGCGTTCCGCGCCGCGCTGGACGGGGCGGACGCGGGCTTTGACCTCAAGACCGTCTCCTTTTCCGACCCGGACGGCGTTTTGAACGAGACACAGTACACCCAGCCCTGCATGGTGGCCTTTGCCGTGGGGCTGACGGACGTGCTGGCGGAGAAGGGGATCGTCCCCGCGGCGGCGGCGGGTCTGTCGCTGGGCGAGTATTCCGCGCTGTACGCCGCGGGCGTGCTGGACGGGCGGACCGCCGTGGAGATCGCGGCGTTCCGCGGCAGGGCCATGGCGGACGCGGCGGCGGGCGTGGAGTCCGCCATGATCGCCGTTCTGGGCGCGGACCGGGAGACGGTGGCTGCGGCCTGCGCCGAGGCATCGGCGCTGGGCGTGGCGGAGCCGTGCAACTTCAACTGCCCCGGCCAGATCGTCATCGGCGGGGAGAAGGCGGCGGTGGAAAGGGCCGCGGCCCTCGCCCGGGAGCGCGGCGCGCGCCGGTGTATGCCGCTGAAGGTCAGCGGTCCGTTCCATACCTCGCTCCTCAAGCCCGCCGGCGACGCCCTGCGCAGGCGCTTTGAGACGGTGGCGTTCCGGGAGCCGAAGATCCCCGTCCTGCACAACTGTCTCGGCGGGCAGCGGACGGCGGAGGACACGATCCCGGCCCTGCTGGAGCGGCAGGTGCAGTCCAGCGTGTATATGGAGGACTGCATTCGCGCCATGGCGGCGCTGGGCGTGGACGCCATGGTGGAGATCGGGCCGGGCCGCGCCCTGAGCGGCTTTGTAAAAAAGACGCTGCCGGGCTTCCCCGTCCTCGCCGTGGAGACGGCGGAGGAGGTCGAGAAGCTGCCGGAGCTTTTGAAAGAGGTGGAGAGCAGATGAGCTTTGCGGGAAAGACCGCCGTGGTCACCGGCGGGAGCCGGGGCCTCGGCCGGGCCGTCTGCCGCCTGCTGGCGGCGGAGGGAGCCAACGTGGTGTTCTGCTACGCCGGAAACGCCGCCGCGGCGCAGGAGACGGTCCGGGAGCTGGAGGCGCTGGGCGCGCAGGTCCGGGCCGTTCAGGCTGACATATCGGACCCGTCGGCGGTGAAGCTGCTGATGGACACGGCGATCAGAGACTTCGGCCGCATCGACATTCTGGTGAACAACGCGGGCATCACCCGGGACGGTCTTGCCATGACCATGAAGGAGACGGACTTTGACGCGGTGATCGCCACAAATCTCAAGGGCGTGTTCCTGTGCATGAAGGCGGCGGCGCGGATCATGCTGCGTCAGAAATACGGCCGCATCGTCAGCATCAGCTCCGTGGTGGGCGTGCACGGCAACGCCGGACAGATCAATTACGCCGCCAGCAAGGCCGGCGTGATCGGCATGACCAAGTCCCTCGCTAAGGAACTGGCCGCCAAGGGCGTGACGGTGAACGCGGTGGCCCCCGGCTTTATCGAGACGGACATGACCGCCGCCCTGCCGGAGACCGCGCGGACGGCGCTGCTGGCCACCATTCCGCAGGCGCGTCTCGGCGCGCCGGAGGACGTGGCGCAGGCGGTGGCGTTCCTCGCCGGAGACGGCGCGTCCTATATCACCGGACAGGTCCTGGGTGTGGACGGCGGCATGGGAATGTGATACAATCATAAAACGGAAAAGGATCGGGCTGAATATGGAAAAAAGACGAGTTGTCATTACCGGCGCCGGCGCGATCACGCCCATCGGCCACACCGCCGCCGAAAGCTGGCAGGCGGTGCGCGGCGGCGTGTGCGGCGTGGCGCCCATCTCCGCGTTCGACGCGGCGGACATGAAGGTGAAGCTGGCGGCGGAGGTCAAGGACTACGCGCCGGAGGCGTTTCTGGACAAGAAGGAAGCCAAGCACATGGACCGCTTCACCCAGTTCGCCGTCATCGCCGCGCGGGAGGCGCTGCGGGACGCGGACTTTTCCGCGGAGAACGCCGACCTGGACCGCTGCGGCGTGATCGTGTCCAGCGGCATCGGCGGTCTGCAGGACACGGAGGAGCAGCACGACCGGGGCCGGGAGCGGGGCTTTGACCGGGTGTCCCCCTTCTATATCCCCATGGCCATCTGCAACATGGCCGCGGGACGGGTGGCCATCGAAGCGGGCTTCCGCGGGATGTGCTCCTGCCCGGTGACGGCCTGCGCCGGCGGGACCTACGCCGTGGGCGACGCGTTCCACTATATCCGGGACGGATATGCGGACGCGATGCTCTGCGGCGGAAGCGAGTCCGCCGTGACGCCGCTGGCCATCGGCGGATTCACGTCCATGAAGGCGCTGACCGCCGCGGAGGACCCGAACCGGGCCTCCATTCCCTTTGACGCGGAGCGCAGCGGCTTTGTGCTGGGCGAGGGCGCGGCGGTGCTGCTGCTGGAGGAGCTGGAGCACGCCAAGGCCCGGGGCGCGAAGATCTACGCGGAGATGGTGGGCTACGGCGCCACCTGCGACGCCTATCACATGACCGCCCCCCTGCCGGACGGCAGCGGCGGCGCCAAGGCCATGGCCATGGCCCTGCGGGACGCGAATGCGCAGCCGGAGGATGTGGACTATATCAACGCCCACGGCACGTCCACCCACCTCAACGACGCGGGCGAGACCGCCGCCGTCAAGGCGGTGTTCGGCCCCCATGCGGCGAAGCTGGCCGTCAGCTCCACCAAGTCCATGACCGGCCATATGCTGGGCGCGGCGGGCGCGGTGGAGGCCATGTTCTGCGCCTTTGCCCTGCGGGACGGCTTCATCCCCGCCACCATCAACTATCAGGTCCCGGACCCGGAGTGCGATCTGGATGTGGTGCCCAACGTGGGGCGGGAAGCGCCCCTGCGGTACGCGCTGTCCAACTCGCTGGGCTTCGGCGGGCACAACGGCAGCATCCTGCTGAAGAAATGGGAGGCGTGAGCGATGGGGATGCAGTATGACTCCGACCAGATCGCCCAGATCCTGCCCCACCGCTATCCCTTCGCGCTGGTGGACCGGATCGTGGACGGCGAGGAGGGGAAATGGGCAAAGGGGATCAAGTGCGTCACGGTGAACGAGCCGTTTTTTCAGGGCCACTTTCCCCAAAAGCACGTGATGCCCGGCGTCCTGATCGTGGAGGCCATGGCGCAGGTCGGCGGCGTGGCGGTGCTGGCGCTGCCGGCCAACCGGGGAAAGCTGGCGTTTCTCGGCGGCATCAAAAACGCCCGCTTCCGCCGTCAGGTGGTCCCCGGCGACGTGCTGGAGATCACCTGCACGCTGACGAAGCAGCGCGGCCCGGTGGGGATCGGCGAGGCGGAGGCGCGGGTCGGCGGCGAGCTGGCTGCGTCGGCGGAGCTGACGTTCGCCATCGGCGGGTGAGCGCTGGCCCGCCGCCCCGCGCGGCTGCGCGGTAAAAAAAGAGATGGGAGCGGGTCTATCATGCTGGATCAACTGTTTTTGGAGGTCTATACCAAGTTCAAGCTGCATTTTTACCGGGAGGTGCTCGGACTCTTTCAGTCCCGGGAGGCCAGCCTGACCACGGTGGAGACGTTCTGCATGGAGTCGATCCAGGCGCTGGGGGACCCGACGGTGAACGAATTTGCGTCCTTTCTCCACATTTCCCCGCCTAACGCGGCGTATAAGATCAACAGCCTTGTGAAGAAGGGGTATCTGGAGCGGGTGCAGTCGCCGGAGGACCGGCGGGAATACCACCTGCACGTGACGCAGAAGTATATCGACTACTATAATATCAGCATCGCCTATGTGGAGGAGGTCTGTGCCCGCATCCAGAGCCGCTTCTCGGCGGACAAATGCGCGGAGCTGGAGAAAATGCTGGATATTGTCAGCCGGGAGCTGATGGCGGACGTGGGTCTGTCCGGCGCGGTCCCCGCGGAGCAGGAAACGGAATGACGCGGCGCGCCGTCCGCCCGGAGCAGCTTCCGGAGCGGACGGCGCGT
>CAKTMK010000014.1 GCA_934574045.1 uncultured Oscillibacter sp.
TTGGACGGCTGAAAGGTGGAGATCCCCTTGATAAGCCCGATGGTCCCGATGGACAGCAGGTCCTCCTGATTGCTCTGGGTACAGTAATATTTCTTTACCACGTGGGCGACCAGCCGCAGATTCCGCTCGATCAGCGCGTCCCGCGCCGCCCGGTCCCCCTGCTCCATCCGCGCAAGGTATTCATGCTCCTCCTCCGCCGTCAGCGGCTTTGGAAACGAGCCGCCCCCGTTGAGCCGCAGGGAAAACAGCATGGTATTGGCCAGCATCAGCAGTGCCGCAGTCAGCATGGCGACCTCCCTCTCCGCGGCGCTGTGCGCCGCGCTGCCGCTTTCCGGCGAGCGGCCCGCCGATTTGGGTGCGCGCGCCGCGCGTCCCTTTGGCCATCCTATGCGGCGGCAGGAAAGTCCTATGAAAAACCGCCCGGTCCGGCGTCTGCCGGACCGGGCGGTCTGCTGCCCGTCTGTTCTCTTTTGCGCAGCCCGAATGCCGCTGGGGCGCGCCCTCACAGCGTCAGCGCGTGATACGGTTCGCCCTCCAGCGTTTTCCACGTGAACGCCCCGTCCTCCAGCATCAGATAGCCCCGGGGACTGTCCTCCTTGGGCAGGGAGACGGAGCCTGGATTCAGGTAATAATTTCCCTCACCAAACGGCTCCCACGCCGGAACGTGGGTATGCCCGTGGAGCAGGACGTCCCCCGGACAGAGGGGCGGCCGCTTCTGCGTGTTCCACAGGTGGCCGTGGGTGGCAAGCACCGTCCGCCCGCCCGCGCACAGCAGGCAGGAGTCCGACAGGATGGGAAACTCCAGCACCATCTGATCCACGTCCGCGTCGCAGTTGCCCCGGACGCAGACCAGCCGCTCCCGCCGGGCGTTCAGCAGCGCCGCCGTCTCTTGGGGCGCATATCCCTCCGGCAGCGGGTTGCGCGGCCCGTGGTACAGCAGGTCCCCCAGCAGCACCAGCCGGTCCGCCCTCTCCCGGTCAAACGCCGCCAGCAGGCGGCGGCAGAACAGCGCGGACCCGTGGATATCCGACGCGATCATCCATTTCACAGCACTCTCTCCTTTTCGCGGCGGGCCTGCGGCCCCCGCGCAGCGATACGCTCATTATACACGCTCCGGCGGGAGCCGTCACCCGTTTTTCTGAAAAAAGCAAACAAGGCCGGCGGAGGGAAGCGTTCCCCCGCCGGCCTGTGCGCGTTTTATTCCTGCCCCAGCAGGTCGGTCATGCTGCGCACGCTGATGCCCAGCGTGGACAGATTGTGCAGCAGCGCGGAGGTGGCGGGGGGCAGAACACCCAGTGCGCCCAACGCGATCAGCGCGGAGTTGAAGCCGATGACGAACCGGTAATTCCAGCTCGTGCGCCGCTGGAGCGCCATGGCGATCCGCCGCAGCAGGACCAGCTCCCGCAGATCGTCCGCCGCGATGGTCACGTCCGCGATCTCCCGGGCGATGGCAGCGCCGCCGCTGATGGCCACGCCCACGTCCGCCTCGGACAGGGCGGGAGAATCGTTGATCCCGTCGCCGATCATGACCACCGTCCGTCCGGCGGCCTTTTCCTCCTTGACAAAACGGGCCTTGTCCTCCGGCAGCACCTCGGCAAAGTACTGGTCCACGCCCACCTGCTTTGCGATGGCGGCGGCGGTGCGCTCGTTGTCGCCGGTCATCATGACCAGCTTGCTCACGCCCAGCTCCCGGAGCTGACGCAGAGTCTGCGCCGCCTCCTCGCGCAGCGGGTCCGCCACGCAGATCACGCCGGCCAGCTCGCCGCCCACCGCCAGATACAGGTGGGAAAGCTCGGCGGGCAGCGCGTCGAACGCGGCCTGACCGCCCTCCGGCACGGCGCAGCCCTCGTCCTCAAAGACGAAGTGCTGGCTGCCGATCACGGTCTTGCAGCCGTTGATGCGGCTGGAGATGCCGTGGGCCACCACGTACTCCACCTCGGAGTGCATCTCGTCGTGGGTGACGCCCCGCTCCCGCGCGGCCTTGACCACCGCGTTGGCCATGGAGTGGGGATAATGCTCCTCCAGACACGCGGCCACCTGAAGCACATCCTTCTCCGTCCACTTTCCGAAGGGGACGATCTTCGCCACGGTAGGCGTGGCGTGGGTCAGCGTCCCGGTCTTGTCGAACACGATGGTATCCGCCCGGGCCGCAGCCTCCAGAAATCTTCCGCCCTTGACGGTAATATGATGCGCGCCGCACTCCCGCATGGCGGAGAGGACCGCCAGCGGCATGGACAGCTTCAGCGCGCAGGAGTAGTCCACCATCAGGATGGAAATGGCCCGCGTGGCGTTGCGGGTGAGCAGATACGTCACCGCCGTGCCCAGCAGGCTGTACGGCACCAGCCGGTCCGCAAGGCTCAGCGCGCGGCTCTCCGTGGTGGACTTCAGCTTTTCAGACGCCTCGATCATGGTGACGATCTGATCGTACCGGCCAGAGCCGGACTGCTGCTCCACCCGCAGGACGCACTCGCCCTCCTCCACCACCGTTCCGGCGTAAAGCACGGCTCCGGCGGACTTGAGGACCGGCACGGACTCCCCGGTGAGGGACGCCTGATTCACGCTGGCCTCGCCGGAGACCACGCGCCCGTCCAGCGGGACCACGTTTCCGGTGCGGACGCAGACCTCGTCCCCGGGGCGCACCTGACCGATGGGGGTCAGCACCTCGGTGCCGCCGGTCCGCAGCCACACCCGGTCCACGTTCAGTGAAAGGCTGCGGGCCAGATCACCCACGGACTTTTTCCGGGTCCACTCCTCCAGCAGCTCGCTCAGCCGCAGCAGGAACATGACGGACGCGGCGGTGGAAAAGTCGCCACGGACGATGGAGACGCCGATGGACAGTGCATCCAGCACCTCCACCTCCAGCTTTCTTCTCAGCAGGCAGCGCACGCCCCGCAGCAAAAACCGCAGGGACCGGAAAACCGTCCACGCGGCCCGCAGCGGCGCGGGGAAATACAGCTTCTGGACGCAGCGGGCCAGCACCATTCCCACCAGCTTTTCCTGATACTGCCGGTTCAGCGCCCGGCCGCTGCTCTCCGGGCCGGACTGGGGCGCGGCGTCGAACGTGAAGGACGCCAGTGCAGCGGTCACCTGCTCCCGTCCGCACTGGAACACGATCACCGCGTCGCCGGTCCGGTCATACACCACGGCCCGCGTCACGCCCGGGACGCTCCGCAGCCGCTCCTCCAGCAGATCCGCCTCCGCCATGGTGAGCCGGGGCTTCTGCACATGGACGCGGATGCGCCCTCTGCACTCATGCAAGATCTTACAGTTCATAGCTCAAATTCCGCTTCTTTCCTTTTTGAAAAGCCGCCCGCTTGCGCGGGCGGCTCACAGCGTTGCTCACTCGGCAGACTCAGCCGCCGGCTCCTCCGCGGAGATGGCCGCCTTCTCCGCCTCGGCGGCGCGGTTTTCGTTGATCTCCTTGGCCTCAGCCAGAATGTCGCCGCAGTTCTCCTGCGCCTGATTCACGGTCTGCATCACGCAGTCCTTCATCCGCAGGACGGCGGCGGTGGCGTGGGCATACGCCTTCTTGGCGTCCTTGCTGGTCAGCAGCTTGATCCCGGCGGAGCCAAAGGCAGTTCCTCCGACAAACAGCGCAGCTTTCTTCCAATCAAACATAAGTAGGTCCTCCTTATAACCGTTTTGGGGATCCGTTTCCTTATCAGCGCCTGAGCCGGGCCGACCCCCTCAGTCCGGCCGCAGGCTGTCCTCTCTGCGGGGCCGGGGCGCGGAAGGCCGCCGCCCCCTCAGCTTGGGTCAAGAACGAGTATAGTACGGCCCTCCTCAGTTCGTCAATGCAAACTTTTTCGCATCATTTGACCCGCTTTTTACTTTTATTCGTTAGTTTTGCATAACTTTTGTTGTGTTAAGTTAACTTTTTGCCGCCGGCGGCGGACGGCGCGCTCCGGCTTCTCTCCCCGGTGCGCCCCGCCGGTGCGCCCCGCCGGTCCGCCGGTCCGGGCCGCGTGTTCGTTCCGCGCAGGAATGTCCGCCGCACGCGGCCGCTTTGTAACAATCCGGTATCCAGCCTGAAAACATTTGGCTAGTTTGCATATTGCACCCCGGGTCCCGTTTTTATATGATTATTTTCAAGATAAGGTGACGGAACGCTTTCCCAAGCGCCCGCTGCCCCGCAAACAGGAAGGGAGACGCCGCAGATGCTGACATTTGAAATGATCCAGGATGCGAAACGCGCGCTGGAGGGGATCGCGCGGAAAACCCCGCTGGACCCCGCGCCGAAGTTCGGGGCCAACGTATACATCAAGTCGGAAAACCTGCAGCTCACGGGCGCGTTCAAGCTGCGGGGCGCGTACAACAAGATCCGCAGCCTAACGCCGGAGGAGCGGGAGCGGGGCGTGATCGCCTGCTCCGCGGGGAACCACGCCCAGGGCATCGCCCTCTCCGCCGCGAAGCTGGGCATCCGGTCCATCATCTGCATGCCCGCGGGCGCGCCCATCAGCAAGGTAGAGGCCACCCGGAGCTACGGCGCAGAGGTGGTGCTGGTCCCCGGCGTGTACGACGACGCGGCGCGGGAGGCCGAGCGCCTGACGCAGGAGCACGGATACACCTTCGCCCACCCCTTCAACGATCCCTGTGTGATCGCCGGACAGGGCACCATCGGCCTTGAGATCCTCGAGCAGCTCCCGGAGGTGGAGCAGGTGGTGGTCCCCATCGGCGGCGGCGGGCTCATCAGCGGCGTGGCGATGGCGGTCAAGACGCTCAAGCCCTCCTGCCGCGTGATCGGCGTGCAGGCGGCGGGCGCGGCGTCCATGTACGCCTCCCGCCGGGCGGGCCGCCCCGTGGAGCTGGACGGCGTGGCCACCATTGCCGACGGCATCGCCGTGAAAAAGCCGGGAGACCTGACCTTTGCGCTGTGCCAGAAGTATGTGGACGAGATCGTTACGGTGAACGAGGACGAGATCTCCTCCGCCATCCTGGCGCTGATGGAGGTGCAGAAGACCGTGGCCGAGGGTGCGGGCGCCACGCCGGTGGCGGCCGTGATGTTCGGCCGGGTGGATACCACGCAGCTCAAGACCGTGTGTCTCGTCTCCGGCGGAAACGTAGACGTGACCACCCTCTCCCGCATCATCACCCGCGGCCTTTCCAAGGCGGGGCGGCTGGTGGAGCTGACCACCAAGGTGGCCGACAAGCCCGGCAGCCTGATCCGGCTCTTACAGATCGTGGCCGACAGCGGTGCGAACATTGTCCGCATCAACCACGCCCGGGAGGACCGCCACTCCGACGTGGGCGCGTGCATCGTGACCATGGTGGTCGAGACGCGGGATCAGGCCCACATCTGCCAGCTGGAGGCGTCCTTGACGGAAAAGGGGTATTTTCTGCTGGACCACTGAGCCGAGGGTTCAAAAATACCGCTCCGCGGCGGGTTGAGGAACCCCTTTTTCCGCCGCAAATGAATTTCTTCCCATAAAAAATTGCAGATTTTTCAAAATAGCCGTTGTTTCGCTGGAAGAAATATGCTATTCTGTTGACATGGCATTTTCGGGCGCGGCGCCCGCTCTTTCGATCCTTGCAGCCCATCCGCACCCGCACGCGCACTGAGCGCGGCGGCCCCCGGACCGCCGGTCCGGACGCGCGGACGGAGGGAAACTCTTATCTACTGGGGGGAACTCTTACTACCTCTAGGATATAAAGGATGTGAGCCGCGATGGACCATGCGGAAAAATGGCTTCGTATGAAGGACCGGCGGAGGATCAGTTCCGTTCCGGTCGTGTCGTCTGACCCTGCCCCCGCGCAGGCGTCCCTGAACGAACCGGCGCCCGCGGGGCATATCCCCGGCGCCATCGAGCCGCCGCCCAGCTCCGCCTGATGGATCTGTGGACCGAGTGGCAGGCCGGGCAGGAAGCGCCGAAGGCGCGTCCCTATCTGCGCCTTGCCGACGAGGATTCCGCCCCGCCGCTGACGCTGGAGCAGCTCGACAGCGAGGCCACCCGCTGCGCCCTCCGGCTGCTGACGGCGGCAAAGGGCCGCTGGCGGCTCACCCACGACAAGGAGACCGGCGCGCCGGTCCCCTCCCCCGCCCAACCCATCCTCTACCTCTCCGATGACCGCATGGCCGCGTGGATCATGATCTTTCCGCCCGTGGCGGGCGGCGCTCCGGCAGAGATCCAGGACGTGCGCGACGCGATGGACGCCTATCTGGTCTCCAGCGGCATCGACGAGACGGCCGTGGCCCGCATCGTCGAGCAGCAGATCTACTTCCGGCTGGTGCTGGTGGCCTGCGGAACGCTGCCGGGCAAGAGCACGGACGGCAGCGTGGAGGAGCTGTTCCCCCGCCAGCCGGACACGCCGAATGACGAGGACATGCTGGTGGCGTCCATGCTGAACCCCAGCTATATCGCCAAGCTGGAAAAGGGCACGCCCATCTGCCGCAGGATCCCCGCCCGGCGGGGCCGCCCGGGGCGGACCGTTCTGGGCGCGGAGGTGGAGGCCCCTCCCGCGCAGGAGGCGCTGCTCTCTGCCGGGAAGAATACCGCCTTTTCCGGCAGCGACGTGCTGGAATCCTCCACCGAGGGCTACCTTTATTTTGAGAGCGGCCATTTCCACGTCCAGCAGACCCTGACCGTTCCGGACGGGCTGGACGAGGACAGCGACACCATCGACTTTGACGGCGATGTGTGGATCGGCGGCGATGTGTTCTGCCTGAACGTGATCCGGGCCACCGGGTCCGTTGTCGTGAAAGGCTCCGTGGAAAACTCGTTCATTCAGGCGGGGAAAAACGTCATCATCTTCTCCGGCGTCGTGGGCGAGGACGAGGCCACCATCCGTGCCGGCGCGTGCGTGTTCGCCAAGTATCTGGAACACTGCATCGTGTACGCTGGGCGGTCCATCGTGTGCGAATGCTCCATCTGCTCCCACCTTTACAGCGACGATCATATCAGCATCCTCAAGGGCCGGGGCGTCACCGTGGGCGGCAGCCTGACGGCGGCCCGCCTGATCGAGGCCAGCATCATCGGCAGCCAGTCCGAGCGCAGCACCCAGATCGTGCTGGGGGAGCACCCGTGCAGCCGGGACGACTGCCGGGAGCTTGAGCAGCGCCTTCAGGACATCGCGGCGGAGGCCGCCGAGGCGGAAAAGGCCATCTCGGCCAACGAGCGGATCGAGGACGAGTCCTCCAAGCTGATCGCGCAGGCCAAGGATCGCCTGCGCCTGACCAAGCTGCGGCTCAAGGAGCAGCAGCTTCAAAAGCGGCTCGACGCCATCAAGAGTGAGAGCGTGGATCTCTCCGGCTGCGAGCTGCGCGGCGGGACCATCTATCCCAAGACCTCCATCACCATCGGACCGGGCAGCTTCTGCGTGCCGGAGATGCTTTCAAGCTGCACGTTCAAGCTGGTCGGGACCAACATCCGGGCGTTTGCGAACCACATGGCGCGCCGCTCCGCGGCAGAAAGGGATGATGCTGTTTGAATGAATCCAAGGACGCGGCCTGTATCGACCGCAGCGCGATCCTTCCCCTGATCGACCGGTCCACGCTGCTGGTGGCGGAGAAGGCCGCCAATCTCCAGCTGGAAAAGGACAGCCGCTTCCGCCAGCCCGCCGTGCCCTGCCGCGCCGTGCGGACCACCACGACGGACGACTGCCGCGTGCGTCTGGCGCTGTACGCCGGAGAGCAGACGATGCACCGCATCGCCGACGGGATGCTGGGCGGTCCGGCCATGGACGCCGAGGAGTTTGAGGAAGCCGTCAAAGAGTTCTTCAACGTCTTGTGCGGGCATATCGTCTCCGAGGCGGCCCGCCGGTATCACGCCAGCATCTTCTTCCCGCCCCCGGATTTTCCGCAGGACCCGGCGTGCCCGCCGGAAAACGGCGCTTTGTGCATGAGCTTTGCCGGAGCGAGCGGCGAGCAGCTGTGCATCGTATGCGAATGACAGGCGGCGCCTGCCGCCTGATCGGATCTGAATAAAATGACTGGAAAGGAAAAGGTCGCAGAGTATTATGAAAAAGAAGGTCATGGTCGTAGACGACTCCCGCATCGTCCACAAGAAAATGGCGGAGTTTCTGGAGGGCACGGATTTTGAGATCGTCTGCTTCTGCCGCAGCGGCGAGGAGGCCGTGGAGCGCTACCCGGAGGTAAAGCCGGACGTGGTGACGGTGGACATCGTGATGCCCGGCGCGGGCGGCATGGCCGCGGCCCGCAAGCTGCGGGAGCTGGACCCCGACGCGCGGCTTCTGATGGTGTCCTCTCTGGCGTATGACGCGCTGGTGGACGAGGCGGTGGCCATCGGCGCCAAGGGCTTCGTGTTCAAGCCCTTTGAGCGTCCGCAGCTTCTCAGCAGTCTGGAGCAGGCCGTGAAGTAAGCGGCCCTCGGGCAGACCGAACGGCATAAAAACGGGCCGGGGGAAGATCCCCCGGCCCGTTTTGCGTCCGCGCGCCGCGTCACAGCGCGGCCATGCCCTCGGCCACCGCGTCCTCGCAGGAGCGCATGGCCTCCAGCGTCTTTTCCAGCAGCTCGTCCAGCTCCCAGCCGAGACGCTCCGCGCCCGTGCGGATCACGTCCCGGGAGCAGCCGGCGGCGAACTTCTTGTCCTTGAACTTCTTTTTCAGGCTGCTCAACTCCATGTCCTTGCAGCTCTTGCTGGGGCGCATCCGCGCCGCCGCGCCGATCAGGCCCGTCAGCTCGTCCGCCGCGAAGAGGACCTTCTCCATCTCCTCTACCGGCTCCACGTCGCAGCAGATGCCGTATCCGTGGGAGCAGACCGCGTGGATCAGCGCGTCGGGGCAGCCGATCTCCGCCAGCAGCTCGGGAGCCTTTTTGCAGTGCTCCTCCGGCCACTTTTCAAAATCCACGTCGTGCAGAAGGCCCACCTCGGCCCAGAAATCCGCGTCCTCGCCATAGCCCAGCGCCCCGGCGAACCAGCGCATCACGCCCTCCACCGTCAGCGCGTGCTGAATGTGGAACGGCTCGCTATTGTACTTGCGCAGCAGCGCCAGCGCCTTTTCTCTATCCGGACATTCCCTCATGATGCTCCGCCTCCGTTTTTATCTTGATTTCCGCATTATACGCCCTTGCTCCGGCGTTTGCAAGGGGCGTTTACCGCCCGTCCCGGGGGTCCGGGTCGCCGTCCAGCGTCACAAAATAGTCGTAATAGGGCAGCAGGAACGCAAAACCCGTTTTCAGCCGGTCCACCAGCGCCCGGGAAAAAAGAAGCTCCTCCAGCTTTTCATAGTGGCCGATGGAAAAGCTCTTTTTCTCGTACCACCGCGCCAGCAGCGGGCTGGGCGCGCCCTCCTTGGGCCGCTTGTAAGGCTCGCCCTCCAGTGAAAACTCCGTCTGGCGGTCCAGTCCCCGCGTCAGCTTTTCCATCACACGGGGGTCCCGCTCCATCCGGGCGCGCAGCTTCATCATGGTGGCGGGCGTGGCGCTGTAATAGCCCAGCCCGTAGCTCCACTCCTCCGGCCCCAGCTCGAACCAGAACGTGGGCTGGCTGACCCAGACGCTCTCCGCCGGGGCCTCCACGCTCAGCCACAGGCAGTCCTTATACGGCCCACGGCCGTGGAGCCGCCGGGCGTCCCGGTAGATGCGGGAGACCCGCCCCCGCAGCGGCAGCTTCGGCCGCTGCTCCGCGAACCAGCCGTAAAGCTCCTCCTCCAGCTCCCGCATGGGCTGATAGAAGTGGGTGAGATACGTCTGCTTATGGGCCTCGAACCACGGCTTTTCATTGTTGAAGCGGATGCCCCACATGAAATCCACCGTTTCGTCTGTAAATCCGTTGAACATCTGATCCTCCCGACGCGCCGCCGGAGCGGCGCCTTTTTTGACACGCTTCAGTATAACACATCCCGCCGGAAAAGAAAACCGTCCGCTTTTTTCCCGGAGCGGGTTTGTTTTGCGGGGCGGACGTGCTATACTGTTCAGAAAACGAATGAGGAGCGCAGTCATGGAGCTGGAATATACGGTCTGGGACCCGACAAAAAACATTACTCTGCTGGTCTCCACCCCGGTGGAGCGGGGCGCGCAGGCGGAGACCGCCGCCCGCCTGATGGCCGCGCGGCCTCAGGTGGAGCAGGTGGGCTTTCTGGAGCCTGCCGCCGCGCCGGGAGCGGAGCTGCGTCTTCAGATGATGGGCGGCGAGTTCTGCGGAAACGCCTCCATGTCCGCCGCCGCGGAGCTGGCGCAGCGGACCGGCGGCGGGGCGCGGACCGTCCCGCTGGAGGTGTCCGGCTACCCCGGCGTACTGTCCGTCCGCCTGTCCCCCCGGACGGACGGCGGCTGGGACGGCACGGTGGCCATGCCGCTGCCCCGAACGGTCGGCACGGCGGAGGTCCCCGGCGCAGGGCGCGTCCCTGCCGTGACCTTTAACGGCATCACCCACTGCATCGTCCCCGCCGGGCGGCTGACCCGGCCGCAGGCGGAGGCGGCCGTCCGTCCCCTGTGCGCCGCGCTGGGGGCGGACGCCTGCGGCATCCTGCTCTATGACGAGCCGGCGGGCGCGTTCGCGCCGCTGGTGTTCGTGGCCTCCACCGGAACCGCCGTGTGGGAGTCCGGCTGCGGCAGCGGCACCGCCGCCGTCGCCGCTTTCCTTGCCGCCCGGGCGGGAGCGGACCGGACCGTCCGCCTGCGCCAGCCCGGCGGGACCATCGCCGCCCATGCGGAGTGGGCCGGCGGGCGCGTGGCCGCTCTCTCCATCACCGGGCGGACGGCACTTGTGGAGCGGGGCCGCTGCGCGCTGTGACCGATCCCAGCACGGATCGGGCCGCAAAATGCGTCCGGAATGTAAATTTTTTTCGATCCGGCCGATTTTCTTTGCATTTCGCACCAGACTGTGGTATGCTATTGTTGCTTTTTGGCGTCCACATATTAAAAAAGAATGTTCATTCCCGCTTTCCCCGGAAAACGGGAGCAGAAAGGACCTTTGACCGGCTATGAGCTTCTTAAAGAAAATTTTCGGAGATTACAGCTCCCGCGAGCTGAAGCAGATCTATCCCATTGTCGACCAGATCGACGCGCTGGGCGACGAATACAAGGCGCTCAGCGACGAGGAGCTGCGCGGCAAGACCCAGCAGTTCAAGGACCGCCTTGCAAACGGCGAGACGCTGGATTCCATCCTGCCGGAGGCGTTCGCCACCGTGCGGGAGGCGGCGGACCGCGTGCTGGGCATGCGGCCCTACCGCGTGCAGCTGGTGGGCGGCATCGTGCTGCATCAGGGCCGCATCGCGGAGATGAAGACCGGCGAAGGCAAGACGCTGGTGGCCACCCTCCCCGCCTACCTCAACGCGCTGACGGGCCGCGGCGTCCATATCGTCACCGTGAACGACTATCTGGCCAAGCGCGACAGCGAGTGGATGGGCAAGGTCCACCGCTTCCTGGGCCTGAAGGTGGGCCTGATCGTCCACGGACTGAACTCCGCAGAGCGGCAGGCGGCCTATAACGCCGACATCACTTACGGCACCAACAACGAGATGGGCTTCGACTATCTGCGCGACAATATGTGCATCTACTCGTCGGAGCTGGTCCAGCGGGGCCACGCCTTCGCCATCGTGGACGAGGTGGACTCCATCCTGATCGACGAGGCCCGCACTCCCCTCATTATCTCCGGTCAGGGCGAGAAATCCACCCAGCTCTACGACATGGCGGAGATGTTCGTCTCCCGGCTGAAGAAGAAGGTCGTGGCCGAGGTGGACAACAAGGAAGAGGAGAGCGACGACGAGGACGCCGACTATATCGTGGACGAGAAGGCCAAGACCGCCACGCTCACGGCCAACGGCATCGCCAAGGCGGAGCAGTTCTTCCATCTGGAGAACCTGTCCGACCCGGAGAACTCCACCCTCTCCCACCACATCAATCAGGCCATCAAGGCCCACGGCGTCATGAAGCGCGACATCGACTACGTGGTCCAGAACGGCGAGGTCATCATCGTGGACGAGTACACGGGCCGTCTCATGTTCGGCCGGCGGTACTCCGCGGGCCTGCATCAGGCCATCGAGGCCAAGGAGCACGTCACCGTGGCCAGCGAGAACAAGACCCTCGCCACCATCACGTTCCAGAACTACTTCCGCCTGTATGACAAGCTCTCCGGCATGACCGGCACGGCCATGACCGAGCAGGAGGAGTTCGGCACCATCTACAACCTCGACATCATTGAGATCCCCACCAACCGTCCCAACCAGCGCAAGGACGACCACGACGTGGTGTACAAGACGGCGGCGGGCAAATACCGCGCCGTCATCCAGCAGATCAAGGAGTGCCACGAAAAGGGCCAGCCCGTGCTGGTGGGCACCGTGTCCATTGAGAAGAACGAGCTGCTCTCCCAGCTTCTGAGCAGGGAGGGCATCCCCCACAGCATCCTCAACGCCAAGAACCACGAGAAGGAAGCCGAGATCATCGCTCAGGCGGGCAAGCTGGGTGCCGTTACCGTGGCCACCAACATGGCGGGCCGCGGCACCGACATCATGCTGGGCGGCAACGCCGAGTATCTGGCCCAGTCCGACCTGCGCCGCTCCGGCATGAGCGACGAGCTGGTGGCCGAGGCCACTGGCTACGCCGAGACCGACGATGCCGAGATCCTGGACGCCCGGAAGCGGTACGCTGACGCGCTGGCCAAGTACAAGTCCCAGATCTCCAGCGAGGCCGATCAGGTCCGGGAGGCGGGTGGCCTGTTCATCATCGGCACCGAGCGGCACGACTCCCGCCGGATCGACAACCAACTCCGCGGCCGCGCCGGCCGTCAGGGCGACCCCGGCGAGACCCGGTTCTACCTCTCTCTGGAGGACGATCTGATGCGCCTGTTCGGCGGCGACCGGATCACCGCCATGATGGAGAAGATGGATCTGGACGAGGACACCCCCATCGAGAGCAAGATGCTCACCAAGGCCATCGAAAACGCCCAGACCACCGTGGAGTCCCGCAACTTCCAGTCCAGAAAGTCCGTTCTGGAATACGACGACGTGATGAACAAGCAGCGCGAGATCATCTACGGTCAGCGCAAGCAGGTGCTGGACGGAAAGGACCTCAAGGAGGTCATTCTGAACATGACCCGCGCCGCCATCGCCGACCATGTGGCCCATGCTTTCGGCGAGCAGACCGCGCTGGACGAGGCCGGCTTCCACGATATGCTCAGCGGTCTGGAGGGGCTGTACTTCCCCAAGGGCGCCTTCCAGTTCAACGAGGAGGAGCTTTCCGAAAAGACGGAGGAGAACTTCGACGAGCTGTTCTATGAGGCGGCGGTCAAGACCTATGACGCCCGCGAGCAGGAGTTCACCCCCGCCATCACCCGTGAGCTGGAGCGCGTCATCATGCTGCGCGTGGTGGACGAGTACTGGATGGACCACATCGACGCCATGGACGATCTGAAGCAGGGCATCCGCCTGCGGGCCTACGCCAACACCGATCCCGTCATGGCCTATAAGAAGGAGTCCCTCTCCATGTTCGAGGAGATGATCTCCGCCATCCAGAAGGAGACGGTGCGCCGGATGTTCTCCGTCCGTCTCAAGACCAACGAGGAGGTCAAGCGCGAGCGCGTGGCCAAGGGCATGACCGAAAATGTGGGCGGCGACGGCACCACGCCGAAAAAGCAGCCCCGCAAGGTCAACAAGATCGGCCGCAACGACCCCTGCCCCTGCGGCAGCGGAAAGAAGTTCAAAAACTGCACCTGCGCCGAATACCATTCCAACTGAGCGCGTCAAAACGATCCGCCGTCCCCTGTTCTCCCGCCGGGAGGGCGGGGGACGGCGCTGTTTCCATCATAAAGGAGGAACCATGCCCCTGACCGAACACGAAAAGGACGGACTGATCTATTACACCTCTCCCCTGCTGGACGGCTGCCCCGGCGTCGCCCACGGGTTCTCCACCCGGACCGGCGGCGTGAGCCGTCCCCCCTGCGACACACTGAATCTGGCCCCCAGCCGGGGCGGGGACCGTCCGGCGGTGGAGGAGAACTACCGCCGCTTCTGCGCCGCCATCGGCACAAACTGGAAGCGCCCCGTGCTGGCCGAGCAGGTCCACGAGACCACCGTCCGCCCCGTGACGGAGGAGGACGCGGGAAAGGGCCTGTGGAAGCCCAAGGACTACACCGCCGACGCGCTGGTGACCGACCTGCCGGACACGCCGCTGACGGTCTTTTCCGCCGACTGCGGCGTGATCCTGCTCCACGACCCGCAGGCCCGCTGCGTGGGCGCGGTCCACGCCGGCTGGCGCGGCTGCGCCGCCGGGATCGTGGAAAAGACCGTCCACGAGCTGGAGCGGCTGTACGGCGCCCGGGCGGACCGGATCGTCGCCGCCGTCGGCCCCTGCATCGGCCAGTGCTGCTTTGAGACGGACGGCGACGTGCCCCAGGCCATGACCGACGCGCTGGGCGCGGACGCCCAGCCCTATCTGGAGCGGCGCGGGGCGAAGTGGCACGTGGATCTGGCGGGGCTGAACCGCCAGTGGCTGCTGCGCGCGGGCGTGCGCCCGGAGCAGATCGACGTGAGCGGGCTTTGCACCTTCTGCCGCCCGGATCTGTTCTGGTCCTACCGCCGGGTCGGCGGACAGCGGGGCGCGCAGGCCGCCATGATCGCCCTGTGGTAAACGCGGCTTTGGAAACGGAGAACGTATGGAGCATTTCAAAAAGTTTCTGCCCCTCCTGCTGTGCGCGGCGCTGCTGTGCGGCTGCGCCGCCGTTCCGGAGCCGGAGGACGAGCTGCCTCCTGCCTCGGCGGGAGCCTCGTCCGAGGAGCTGGCGGAGGAGATCTCCGCCCTGCCGGAGGAATTTGCCCTGCCCTACTATTCCGGGCTGACGCTTGATCCCGTCACCTGTCCGGACGGGGTGCAGCAGACGGCGGCGGCGCTTTTGTGCGAGGGACTTTTCGAGCTGGACGAGACGTTTGCGCCCCAGCCGGTCCTGTGCGCGTCCTATACCCGCAGCGAGGACTGCATGACCTATACCTTTGCGCTGCGCCCCGGCGCGCTGTTTTCCGACGGCTCGGCCCTCACCGCCGACGACGCCGCGGACACGCTGCGCCGCGCCCGCACCTCCCCCCGGTACGCGGCCCGGCTGAAAGAAGTGGCCTCCGTCACGGCGGAGGACGGCGCGGTAAAGATCGCGCTCTCCGCGCCCAACGCGTCCCTCCCGGCCCTGCTGGACATCCCTATCGTCAAGGCCGGGACCGCGGACGCCGTCCCCATCGGGACGGGACCGTATTATCTGACCCCCGGCGGGAGCGGCGCGGACGCCGTTCTGACCGCCAATCCCCACTGGCAGGGCGGCAAACAGCCGGTGGAGCGCATCGTCCTGCGGGACGCCAAGGACGCGGACGCCATGCTCTACCAGTTCACGTCCCACGAGACGCAGCTTCTCACCTCCGATCTCACCGGGACCAGCCCCGTCAGCGTCACCGGCAGCATCCACTTTTACGATGCAGACTCCACCGTGTTCCAGTACGTGGGGCTGAATCTGTCCTCGCCGGTGCTGGCCAGTTCCGCCGTCCGGCGGGCGCTGGCCGAGGGCTTTGACCGGGAGCAGCTCGTCAGCGCGTTTCTCTCCGGCCACGCGAAAGCGGCCCAGTTCCCCATCTCTCCCGCCAGCGGGGATTATCCGGCGTCGCTGGACGCGGCGTATTCCTACAGCGCGTTCGAGCAGGCCATGTCCGCCGCCGGGCTGGCCGAGGGAAACAGCGTCCCGCTGCGGATGATCGTCAACTCGGAAAACAGCTTCAAGGTCGCCGCCGCGCGGCAGATCGCCGCCCAGCTCTCCGCCTTTGACCTGAAGATCGAGGTGGAGGCGCTGGCGTGGGAGGACTATACCGCGGCGCTGGCCGCCGGGGAATTTGACCTCTACTACGGCGAGGTGAAGCTGATGGCGGACTGGGACCTGCGGTCCCTTCTGGCCACCGGCGGCGCGCTGAACTACGGCGGCTATTCCGACGCCGCGCTGGATTCGCTGCTCGCCGCCTGCCGCAGCGCCGAAGCGCCGTCCACGGCGCTGCTGGCCGTGTGCCGCCGCTTGCAGACGCAGGCGCCCATCCTGCCGGTGTGCTTCAAGACGGTCTCCACGCTGGTCCAGCGGGGAACGCTGGAGGGGCTGACCCCCACCGCCGCGAACCCGTTCTACCGTCTTGCGGACTGCACCGTGCACCTGCGGGCGCAGTAAGGCGGGGCGCGCCAGCGGACATCGCCCGCAGGATCGGGAAACAGGAAGTGGGAGGGCGGCATACAGACGATCCACAGACCTGGCAGGCAGCACAAGATGTGTACGGAGCCACGCCGGGTGATAAAATGCAACGGTGCAGCTCTGTTGGAGAACCGAGAATGCCGTCCCACCGAAAGCCGGAAAGCAAAACGCGCTTTACCACCCCATGACCGGGGCGGCACGCCGGAGCTGCGTCAAGGCGGAATGCGTAAGACGTACTCAAGTCAACCATGCGGAAAAGTCCACCTCCGGCGGCATATCGGCAGGCACGCACTCACCTCGGATGACGGGAGATGAAGGTGCACAGCCGCACCGAAGCGCACAAGGCAGCACACAGAAACGCGCCAAACCAGATGCGCCCAAGCTGTCCAGCCCCCGGAACAGGGCCTCAAGGCGCACAGAAAACGAGTCATACCGCAAAAACAGCCGGACGGGAGCATCTGCTCCCGTCCGGCTGTCCGTTTTTTCGTTTTCCGTATGTACGCGGCCATGCCGCATTACACCGTCTCCAGCTGTGCCTTCTCCCGCGGGCCACCGGGTCCCGGAGCGCGGTCAGTACCGCCGCACCACCGCAGTCACCTTGCCCAAGATCTCCGCGTGAGTTCCGTCGATGGGGGAATACTCCGGGTTCTCCGGCATGAGCCAGATATGCCCGTTCCGCCGGGAAAGGCGCTTCACGGTGGCCTCCCCGTCGATCATGGCCACCACGATCTCGCCGCTGCTGGCCGAGCGCTGGCTGCGCACCACCACCAGATCGCCGTCCAAAATCCCCGCGTCGATCATGGACTCGCCCCGGACATGGAGCGCAAAATACTCGTCCGTCGGGCCGTCCGGGTCAAACACCAGATAGTCCTCCACGCACTCCTGCGCCAGAATGGGACTGCCCGCGGCCACGTTCCCCACGATGGGGACCCGGTCCTGCGGCGGCTCCTGCGCCGCCGGGGCAGGGACGGACGGCGCGCTCTGCGCCGGATGGGTCAGCGCGATAGCGCGGCCCTTGCCCGCGCCCTTTTCGATGTAGCCGGCCTCCTCCAGATGCTTCAGGTGGAAATGGACCGTGGACGGGGATTTCAGCCCCACCGCCTCGCCGATCTCCCGGACGGAGGGAGGATAGCCCTGCTCCCGGATGCAGGCCACCAGATAATCGTATATCTTCTGCTGCATTTTGGAAAGCTCTGCCATACAAGCACCTCGCTTTCATGGAAATGCGGCGCAGTTCACGCCGCGCACGATACTTTTTTAGTAGTATATCACACTCCGGCGGAAAATGCAAACAGATGTTCCATGTATTTTCAAAAATTTTTCTGCGCCTTTCCGAAAAAGCCGCTCTTTTTTCAAAAATCCCTTGCCTTATGCGGGGAACTGTGGTAAAATTCAAGTCTGTGAATACGTTTCCCGCGGTGCTCCCGCGGGTATGATTGTTTGGAGGAATCTGAATATGCAGCTTTTTGTGACGATTTTGCAGCTTCTGTGCGGCCTTGCCCTGATCCTCGTGGTGCTGTTCCAGTCCGGCAAGAGCGCCGGTCTGTCTGGCTCCATCGGCGGCGTGGCCGACTCTTTCCTGTCCCGCAACAAGGCGAAGACCGCTGACGCCAAGCTGGCCCGGGCCACCAAGTGGATCGGTGCCGTGTTCGTCATTCTGACGCTGGCGCTGAACATCATCTGAGCAATTCTGACCACAAGACCGCTCCGCAGATCGTATCTGCGGAGCGGTTTTTTGCACGTTCCACCGCCGAGGGCAGGCCCGCCCGCCGGGGGAAACTGCACACGGACAACCCCGTGCCACGCGCCGGTCTGCCCGCCGAAGGCCGCATGGAAACGGCGCAATGCCCTGACGCGCCCGCACTTTTCAGCGAAGGACAGCCGCGAATCCACCGAAGCTAAAACAGTGAACGGCGCGCTCCCCGCCGTCAAAGAGCGGCCGCGCCTTCTGCCGGCGCGGCCGCTCAGGTGTGACGCAGGCGGCCCCGACTGGCGGCGCGCCCTCGTGTACACTTGAAAACGGCGTCGCACGAACGCCAGCGCCAAGGCGGCGGACGGCGCGGCACACATCTCCGCCGCTCAGCAAAGACACTCGGCTGGCGGAACCAATGCGGCGGGCTGCGCCGCCGTCCTCGTAAAGAGCGCCGCCGTTTCCCCTGCGGCACGCAATCGCCCCCCCGCCTCGTCCGGCCCCGCGCCCGTTTCCCTTTGGCAGTCTCCCGGAGCCGAACGCAGCAAAGCGCCCGGACGCATGATGCGTCCGGGCGCTTCGGCTGTTTCTTCTTCCGCCCCTGTCTCTTTCAGACAGGGCCGCTCTGCGCAGCCCGGCCGCAGACGGTTTTGCCCTTTCGCAGCATCTGCCGCGAGCCGTCCTCCGAGCCGCAGGTATGTTTCCGGCGCGGCGCCGGTCTTTATGCGAACGTCCGCAGGGCGGACGGGATCTTACCGCTCTCCGTCAGGGACGCGGCTCAGGCCGCGGTGCCCTGACCCTGACTGCGCTGGCCGCTCTGACCGCCGAAGCCGCCGTTGAAGAAGTAGTTGAACAGGTCCTCCATGCTGCCGCCGTAGTAGCCGTTGTTTTGCTGCTGGTTCTGCTGGGTCTGCTGCTGATCGGCCGAGGAGTCTGTCATCTGCTCGGCGGGAACGCTGCCCCACGTCACGGAGACGGTCTGGGTCGTGCCGTCGCGATAGATGGTGAAGGTGGAGGTGTCGCCCGCGGAGTAGCTCTTCTTCACCGCCACCAGATCCTCCGAGGCCGCGATATCGGTGTCGTCCACCTTAACGATCACGTCTCCCATCTTCAGACCCGCCTTGTCGGCGGCGCTGCCCTTCTCCACGGAGTAGACAAACACGCCCTGCGTGATGTCATAGCGGTACTGCGCCGCCATCTGGGCGGTCAGCGTGCCCTGCGTGATGCCCAGATAGGGCTTGTTGGTCACATAGCCGTTGGTCATGATGTCCTGGATCATGGCCAGCACGTCGTTCATGGGAATGGCGAAGCCCAGACCCTCCACGGACTCGCTGGAGTAAGAGGAATACTTGGCGGAGACGATGCCGACCACCTCGCCGTACTGGTTAAAGAGGGGGCCGCCGGAGTTACCGGGGTTGATGGACGCGTCCGTCTGGATCATGTTGAAGGGCGTGCCGTCCACGTTGATGGCACGGTTCACGGAGGAGACCATGCCGCCGCTCATGGAGAACGTCAGCTCGCCCAGCGGATTGCCCACGGCCAGAACATGGTCGCCCACGTTCAGCGTGCTGCTGTCGCCCAGCGTGACCTCCTGCAGGCCCGTGGCGTCGATCTTCAGCACCGCGATGTCATAGTCCTTGTCGCTGCCGATCACCGTGGCATCGTAGGTGTCGCCGTTGTAGAGCGTCACCTTCACACTGTTGGCGTCGGCGATCACGTGGCGGTTGGTGGCGATGTAGCCGTCCGAGGTCAGGATGAAGCCCGAGCCGGCGGAGGCCGTTTCCACCTGCTGGCCGAAGATGTTCGTGCCGGAGGTGCCGGTGGTGTTGATGGAGACCACGCTGTTGACATTGGCCGCGTACAGCTCCGCGTCGCTCAGGGCGGTCTTGCCGTCCACCGTCTTTACCGCCACGGACGAGGCCGGACGGCCGGAGACGTTCATGCTGGTGGCGCTGCCGTGGCTGGAAACGCCCCACATCACGCCCGCGCCGGCCGCGCCGCCCAGCAGCGCGCAGCTCAGCGCCAGCGCCGCGATCTTTGCGCCCGCGCGGCCGCTCTTGCGGCGCTTCGGGGCGGAAGTCTCCGCCTCACGGTACGCAGTCTCCACCACGGGAGCCTGCTCCGGCGTCTCGCTGCCGTCTCTGCGATAGGTATAGTGATACAGATTCTTTTCGTCGTTATACATACTGCTTCCTCCTTATGTAGATCCGCCGTTCCCGTCCCGCCGCTGGGCCGGACCGGAGCGCCCGGAGTGGATGCCGCTGCTTTGAGAGAAGCTACCCGGCGGTGTGCCGGGCCTTTCTTTTACTCCCCTCTCACATCTTTGACTGAAGTATAGTATGCCTAGCTTAAAACAAAATGAAAGTTTTCAGCTTTTTAGAATTTATTTTTCAGCGCCGCTCGTCCCCGCAAGGCCGCGCCGCGTCTGACTTTGCGCCGTTTTTCCCCGCAGATCCGGCTTTGACGATTCTCTCCTTTTGTGATATGTTCTATCACATGAGACCCGCCGGGACGGTCCGGCGGAGCGGTGAAGCAAAGGAGGACGATACATGGGAATGAAAAGTGACATCGAGATCGCGCAGGAGGCGCAGCTCCTGCCCATCGGGCAGATCGCGGACAAGCTGGGCGTGGCGCAGGAGATGCTGGAGCCTTACGGCCATTACAAGGCCAAGCTGGACATCCACGCCCTGCGCGGACTGCCCCGCAAAGCGAAGCTGGTGCTGGTGACGGCCATCAGCCCCACTCCGGCGGGCGAGGGCAAGACCACCACCTCCGTCGGCCTTGCCGACGCGCTGAACCGGCTGGGTAAGAAAACGGTGGCCTGCCTGCGGGAGCCGTCCCTGGGGCCGGTGTTCGGCGTGAAGGGCGGCGCGGCCGGCGGCGGCTATGCGCAGGTGGTCCCCATGGAGGACATCAATCTGCACTTCACCGGCGATTTCCACGCCATCGGCGCGGCCAACAACCTGCTCTCCGCCATGCTGGACAACCACATCCAGCAGGGCAACGCGCTGGACATCGACACCCGCCGCGTCGTGTGGAAGCGGGTGGTGGACATGAACGACCGCCAGCTCCGGCGCATCGTCTGCGGCCTCGGCGGAAAGGTCAGCGGCGTTCCCCGGGAGGAGGGCTTCGACATCACGGTGGCGTCCGAGATCATGGCCGTGCTGTGCCTTGCCCGCGACCTGACGGACATGAAGGCGCGGCTGGCCCGCATGGTGGTGGCCTACACCCGGGACGACCGGCCCGTCACCGCCCGCGACCTCCACGCCGAGGGCGCCATGACCGCCCTTTTGAAGGATGCCATCAAGCCCAATCTCGTCCAGACGCTGGAGCACACCCCCGCCCTGATCCACGGCGGTCCCTTCGCCAACATCGCCCACGGCTGCAACTCCATTCAGGCCACGGAGACCGCCATGAAGCTCAGCGACTACACCGTGACGGAGGCGGGCTTCGCCGCCGATCTGGGCGCGGAGAAGTTCCTGGATATCAAGTGCCGCGCCGGCGGCTTCCATCCCGACGCGGTGGTGATCGTGGCCACGGTCCGGGCGCTGAAATACCACGGCGGCGTGCCCAAGGCGGAGCTGAACACGGAAAATCTGGCCGCGCTGGAGCGGGGACTTCCGAACCTGCTGCGCCATGTGGACAATATTAAGAATGTATTCGGCCTGCCCTGCGTGGTGGCCGTCAACGCCTTCCCCACTGACACCGCCGCCGAGCTGAAGCTGGTGGAGGACAAGTGCCGGGAGCTGGGCGTCAACGCGGCGCTCAGCGAGGTCTGGGCCAAGGGCGGAGCCGGCGGCGAGACGCTGGCGCAGGAGGTGATCCGCCTGTGCGGCGAGCCGTCCCACTTCCAGTTCGCCTACGACGCGGAGGACACCATTGAAAACAATCTCGACGCCATTGCCCGGAAGATCTACCGGGCCGACGGCGTGGATCTGACGCCCGCCGCCCGCAAACAGCTCCGCCAGCTCACGGAGCTGGGCTTTGACAAGCTGCCCGTGTGCATGGCCAAGACTCAGTTCTCGTTCTCCGACGATCCGGCCCTGCTGGGCGCGCCCACCGGCTTCCGCATCACCGTCCGGGAGCTGAAAGTCAGCGCGGGCGCGGGCTTCCTTGTGGCCAAGACCGGCGACATCATGACCATGCCCGGTCTGCCCAAGGTCCCCGCCGCCGAGCGGATCGACGTGGATGAAAACGGCCGCATCTCCGGCCTGTTCTGAATCCCGGCCCCATCCCGGGAGCGCGCGGCGCTCCCGGGGAAACAATAGGAGCGGCCCTTCGGCCGCTCTGACGACAGAGTAGGGCACAGCGCGTTAAGTGCCGGCGGATGGGAAGTTGCCGCCGGACGAAGGGGCGAGACGCCCCGCGGTGCCGCGCCCGCATCCGCTGCCACAAAGAAGGAAGCCATTCCTCCCCAGTGGCAACCGTCAGGCCGGACCGGCTCTGCCGGTCGGCTCACACACACGAAGGAGGATATCATGAAAAAAACCCGTATCCAAAACATTCAAACGCTCGCCCTGCTGGGGATGCTGACGGCCATTGAGATCGTCCTGTCCCGGTTCTGCTCCATCTCCGCGTGGAACGTCAAGATCAGTCTCAGCTTTCTCCCCGTGGCCGCCGCCGCGATGCTCTGCGGCGCGGCTCCCGCCGCCGCCGTGGCCGCGCTGGGCGACTTCGTGGGAGCGATCCTGTTCCCCATCGGCGCGTATTTTCCCGGCTTCACCCTGACCGCCGCCCTGACCGGCGCGCTGTTCGGCCTGCTGCTGCACCAAAAGCGCACCCCGGCGCGCATCGCCGCCGCGGCCGCGGTCAACCAGCTGGTCCTCAGCCTGATGCTCAACACCCTCTGGATCTCCATTCTCTACGGCTCGCCCTACGGGCCGCTGTTCCTCACCCGCAGCGTGCAGACGCTGGTGATGCTCCCGGTCCAGCTCGTGACGCTGGGCGTTATGGCAAGGGTGCTGGACCGGTGCGGAAAGCGGGCGGCGGCATGAATCTGACGGAGGCCATGGAGTTTATCCACGCCGCATCGTGGCGCGGGAGCTGCCTCGGGCTGGAGCGGATCACGGAGCTGATGGCGCGGCTGGGCGATCCTCAGAGGGAGCTGCGCTTCATTCACGTGGCGGGGACCAACGGGAAAGGCTCGGTCTGCGCCATGCTGGCGTCCGTCCTGACGCGGGCGGGGTACCGGACGGGGCTTTACACCTCGCCCCACCTGTTCCGCGTCAATGAGCGAATCAAAGTGGACGGCGCGGACGTCTCCGACGCGGAGCTGACGGAGCTGGCCGCGCTGGTAAAGCCCGCGGCGGACAGCATGGCCGACCCACCCACGGAGTTCGAGCGGATCACCGCCATGGCGCTGCTGTACTTTGCCCGCCGCCGCTGCGGCGCCGTGGTGCTGGAAGTGGGCCTCGGCGGGCGGCTGGACTCCACCAACGTGATCGGCCCGCCGGAGGCGGCGGTCGTCACCGATCTCTCGCTGGAGCACACCGCCGTGCTGGGCGATACGCTGGAGCAGATCGCCGGGGAAAAGGCCGGGATCATCAAGCCCGGCGCGTCGGTGGTCCTCTCCGCCCAGTCGGCGGAGGCGGAGAACGTGATCCGCCGCCGTTGCGCGGAGTTGGGCTGCCCCCTGCGCGTGACCGAACCGCAGGCCCTGCGCCTGCGCGCCTGCGGCCTTTTCGGCCAGACGCTGGATTACCGGGATCGCCGGGAGCTGCGGCTGCGTCTTTCCGGCAGCTATCAGCTGAAAAACGCCGCCGCCGCGCTGGACACGGTGGACGTCCTGCGGGAGCGCGGCTGGGCGATCCCGGAGGAGGCCGTGCGTGCCGGACTGGCGGAGACCGTCTGGCCCGCCCGGTTCGAGGTACTGCAAATGCAGCCGCTGGTCCTCGTGGACGGAGCGCACAATCCGGCGGGGGCGGCGGAGCTGTCCGCCAGCCTGTCGGCCTGTCTCCCCGGACGGAAGCTGACGATGGTGATGGGCGTGATGGCGGACAAGGACCACTCCGACATGATCCGCACCATGGCCCCCCACGCCGCCGATTTCGTGACCGTGACGCCGGAGAGTGAGCGGGCGCTCCCGGCCCGGGAGCTGGCGGAGCGCATCCGATCGCTGACCGGGCTGCCCGTCCGGTGCGGTGGAAGCGTGCGGGACGGGCTGGCGCTGGCACTGGAGGGCAAAGGCCCGGACGGTGCGGTGTGCGCCTTTGGCTCGCTCTATCAGGCGGGCGAGGTCCGGGCGTATTTCGGAAAAACCTGATATTCCCCGCAGAGAACAGAACCGTCCCCCGGACGCAGCCGCGTCCGGGGGACGGTCGTTTCCTTTGGGATGGAGCCATTTTTTCAGTAGGTCCGCAGCAGCTCCTGCACCTTGGCGGCAAAGGCGTCCCGATCCACGTCCAGCACGACGAATACGTGCCGGTCCGGGAACTGCTTGTCGCTCCAGATATCCGTGACGGTCTTGCCCAGCGTCAGCGTGCCGCGGGTCTCCACGTACACGCCCGCCTCCTCGCCGGTGAACAGCTCGGGATGGGCAAGGTACATCACCGGGCAGGTGTCGTGGCAGCAGAGGCCGGGGCCGTCCGTCCGCTCAAAGAACGCCAGTGCAAGCTGGTTGCTGTCCCGCACGAAGCGGCACACCGGCGTTCCGTGCGCGCCGATGGACTCCACCTCCTCCGGGGTGAGATAGGCCCGCATCGTCACGTCCAGACCGCACATCACCACCGGCACGCCGGAGCGGAACACCATCTGCGCGGCATGGGGGTCGCCGTAAATATTGAACTCCGCCGCCGGGGTCACGTTGCCGCCCTTTGCCGCGCCGCCCATGATGAGGATGCGCCGGATCAGCGTTTTCAGATCCGGGTACTTCCCGAACGCCGTGGCAAGGTTCGTCAGCGGGCCCACCGCGATGACCTGAAGCTCTCCTCCGGCGGCCTTCGCCGCGTCATAAAGCGCGTCCCACGCGGGCTTTGTCTCCCGCGGCGCAGGGGACGGGGCCAGTTCCACCTCGCCCACGCCGTTTTTCCCGTGGACCAGCGGCGCGGTGCGCAGCGGAACGAACAGCGGATGCTCCGCGCCGGGATAGACCGGAACGTCGATCCCGGCCAGATGGCAGACATTGCGCGCGTTTTCAAAGGTGTGGCACAGCTCGGCGTTTCCCGCCACGGCGGAGATGCCCCGCAGCTCCAGCTCCGGCAGACGCCACAGCGTCAGCAGCGCCACCGCGTCGTCCACGCCCAGATCCGTGTCGAACCAGACCGGTATCCGCTTCATACGCGCACCTCCCAACCGTCATAGGTTCTGACCGCATCCACCATCAGGTCCACGAACCGCTCCCGGTCCAGGCCCAGCACGCACCGGGCGTTGGGCGCGCGGCCAAGGCGGCCCAGCGGGTCGCCCACGGTGGTCCCGCGGCAGTATTCCCCCGCCGTCTCAATGCCCACGTACATCTCCCGGATGGTGAAGATCTCCGGGTGCAGCAGCGCCGCCACGGCCACCGCGTCGTGGACGGGCGCGCCGTCGTAGCCGATGTCCCGGTGGAACTTGAAGAAAAATTCCAGCCAGTCCGCCACCACGCCCGCCACCTGATTGCCCACGGCGCGGATGCGGTTGAAGTCCTCCGGGAAGATCAGCGCCTGCTCCGTCACGTCCAGCCCGGACATCATCAGCGGGATGCCGGAGGAGAACACGATCTGCGCCGCCTCCGGGTCCACCAGAATGTTGAACTCCGCCGCGGGCGTCCAGTTCCCATACCCGATGCCGCCGCCCATCACAGAGATCTGGGCGATCTTGGGCTTCAGCTCCGGGTGGGCCAGCAGCAGCGCCGCCGCGTTGGTCTCCGGGCCGGTGACGATCAGCGTCACCGGCTCAGGACTTTCCCGCAGGGTCTGTGCCATCAGCTCCACCGCGCCCATGGGCGCGAGGGGGCGGCTTGGCTCCGGCAGCTTCGGGCCGTCCAGCCCGGTCTGGCCGTGGATGTTCCCGGCGGTGATGGGGTCGGTCAGCAGCGGGCCGGGGCGGCCCATGGCGATGGGCGCCTCGATGCCCAGCAGCGCGCACACGCGGCGGGCGTTGTAGGTAGTCTTTTCAATGGTCTGGTTTCCGGCGGCGGAGGTGACGGCCAGAATGTCCAGCTCCGGGCTGGCCTTGGCCAGCATCCATGCCATGGCGTCGTCATGGCCGGGGTCCCCGTCCAGAATGACGGGTCGTTTTTTCAATTCGCTCATGTATGCGTTCCTTTCAGGCGGGGCGGACGGTCACTTCGCCGCGGCTTCCAGCGCGGCGGCGGAGTGGCGCTGCCGCGCGCGGCGGCGGGCCGTCAGCGCGAAGATCACAAGGCCCAGAATGGTGACGAGATACGGGATGGGCGAGACGAGGTTGGAGTCCGCGCCCAGAGACGAGACCTTGATGCCCAGCGCCTGCGCAAGGCCGAACACCAGCGCCGCCAGCATGGAGCCGAGGGGTTCGCCCGCGCCCATGGCCTGCGCCGCCAGCGCGATAAAGCCGCGCCCGGCCACCATGTCCTGAGACCAGCCCATGGCGTAATACATGGACATATACGCGCCGCCGAGACCGGCCATCGCGCCGGAGAGGCCGATGGCGATGTACCGCATCCGCAGGACGCTGACGCCCACGGACGCCGCGGCGTTTGGATTCTCGCCCACGGAGCGGATGTTCAGCCCCAGCGGGGTCTTATAGAGCAGCACCCACGTCACGAACACCAGCAGGAACGCGAGATAGGTCAGCAGGCAGTGTCCCGACAGGACGGGACCGAGAACGGGGATGTCCTTGAGCAACGGGATGTCGATGGACGGCACCTGAAGATTCTTGGTGATGAGGGAGGTGGTGGAGGCCAGCGCAGTCCCCTCGGTGGCCTGCGTGATGACCTTGACCAGAAACAGCGTGCCGCCGGAGCCGATCATATTCACGGCCACGCCGGCCAGAATGATGTCCGTTTTCAGGTTGAAGGAGAAAAAGCCCATCAGCAGCGACACCAGCACGCCCATTATCAGCGCCAGCAGCACGCCCGCCGCCCACGAGCCGGTCCAGTAGGCCGTCAGGGAGCCGAACAGGGCGGAGATCATCATGATGCCCTCCAGTCCGATGTTGGAGATGCCCGCCTTTTCGCCGATGACCGCGCCCAGCGTGGCGAACAGGATCGGCGCGGTGATGCGCAGGATGGAGAAGAAGAAATCCGTTGTGAAGATCCGTTCCAGCAGCATCTTACTTCACGCTCCCTTCCGCCTGAGCGGCCTTCTGCGCCAGCTCCTCCTGCGCGCTGCGGACGACCAGCTTCTGCCGGTAGCCGGAGAGGAACTGCTCCGCCGCGAAGAACAGGAAGATCAGGGCCTGAATGATGTCGATGAGCTGGGCCGGGACGCCGGAATAGGTGCTCATCAGGCTGCAGCCCTTGTCCAGATAGGCCATGAAGAACGCCGCCAGCGGCACAAACGCCGGATTGTTCCGGGCGAGAATGGCCACCGTGATGCCTGTCCAGCCGTATCCCGGCAGGGCGCTCCAGGAAAAGGCGGTGTAGCGGCCCAGCATCTCGATGCCGCCGCCCATGCCGGCCAGCAGTCCGCCCAGCACCTGCGCAAGGATCACCACGCCGCCGACCTTGATGCCGGAGTACATGGCGAAGTCCTGATTGATGCCGATCATGCGGATGGCGTAGCCCCAGCGGGTGCGGTACATGAAAAGCGCCGTGAACACCACGAACACCAGCGCCACGATGAAGCCCCAGGAGAGCTTGGAGCCGTTGTCGATAAGCTGGGGGATGGCGGCCTGCTCGTGGAAGGGATAGGACTGGACCTGCCCCTTGGACTTGTCCGCCAGATAGGTGTTGAGCAGGTACTTGATAAGGTACATGACCACGTAGTTGAGCATCAGGGAGTTGACCATTTCGCTCACGCCCAGCTTCGCCTTCAGCACGGCGGGAATGAGCATCATCGCGCCCACGGCGGCCGCCGCCGCCAGCACGCATACCACCGGCAGCACTCCGGCAGGCAGGTCCAGATAGATGGCGCACAGCGCCCCCACGAACGCGCCCAGCATGATGCCGCCCTCCGCGCCCAGATTGAACTGGTTGGCGGAGAACATGACGCAGGTGGCAAGGCCGGTGAAGATCGTGGGGATCATGTAGGCCAGAATGTCGGAGAGGTTCTTGGTGCTGATGCTGCCGTTGGCCCGGAAGGCCGGCCCGATCAGCAGCTGGCGCAGCGCGCCGGCGGTCTGGCCCAGCTTGGCGGACACCGCCGCGCCGAGGGACGCCCCGTCCGGCGCGTCCGCGCAGATGAAGATCAGCGCCGTCGTCACCAGCAGAGCCAGCAGGATCGCCGCTCCGCCGCGGACAAGGCTGAAGATCAGGTTCTGTTTCTTATTCATGGATGACCCTCCCGATCTCTTCCGGTGCCTGCTGCTTCAGGCCCAGCATGTATTCGCCCATGATCTCGTCGCTCAGCTCCGACGTGTCCTCAAAATAGGCGGCGACGCGGCCGCCGTACATGACGATCAGGCTGTCGGACAGCTCCATGACCTCGTTCAGGTCCGCGGACACCAGCAGGACCGCGACGCCCTCCCGGGAGAGGTCCACCAGCTTTTTGCGGATGAACTCCGTGGCGCCCACGTCGATGCCGCGGGTGGGCTGGTCGGCAATGATGAGTTTGGGACCGTTGGAAAATTCACGGGCGACCACCACCTTCTGGATGTTGCCGCCGGAGAGCATCTGCACCTGCTGTGCGCCGGACTTGCACAAAACGGTGTAGTCCCGGATCAGCCGGTCGCACTCGGAGTGGATGGCCTTCATGTCGAACAGAGGGCCTTTATTGAGCCGTTTGTCGCCGCAGCGGTCGGAGATCAGGTTCTCTTCGATGGAGCCGCTGCCGGCGATGCCGTAGAGCATCCGGTCCTCCGGCACCAGCGAAACGCCCTGCCGGCGGATGGTCCGCTGGGACTGGCCCAGAACGCTGGTCCCGTTGACCTCCACGCTGCCGGCGTTGGGCGTGTTCAGGCCGAAGAGCATATCCACCAGCTCCTTCTGGCCGTTGCCCTCCACGCCCGCGATGCCCAGGATCTCGCCCCGGCGCAGGTCGAAGGACACCTTGTCCAGCATCTTCTTGCCCCACTCGTTGACGTACTCCAGATCCCGCACCCGCAGGATCGTCCCCCCCGGCTGGGCCTTGCCCTTTTCCACCTTGAGCACCACGTCCCGGCCCACCATCAGGCGGGAGATCTTCTCCGGGCTTTCGTCCTTCGTCTCATAGACGCCCATGGACTTTCCGCCCCGGAGGATGGTCATCCGGTCGGTGATCTGCATGATCTCGGCCAGCTTGTGGGAGATGAAGATAATGGTATAGCCCTGCTCCTTCAGGTGCATCAGCTCCTGAAACAGCTCCGCCGTCTCCTGCGTGGTCAAGACGGCAGTTGGCTCGTCCAGGATCAGGATCTTCGCGCCCCGGACCAGTGCCTTGAGGATCTCCACCTTCTGCTTCATGCCCACCGGGATATCGCACACCCGGGCGGTGGGGTCCACGTGGAGGTTGAAGCGCTGGGCGTATTCCTTCGTGATCTCGATGGCCTTGGCGTTGTCGATGAACATGCCGGACTTCTTGGGCACCATGCCCAGCACCATGTTCTCCGCCACGGTGAGACTGGGGACCAGCATGAAGTGCTGGTGGACCATGCCCACGCCCTTGGAGATGGCCACGGTGGGCGAGGTGAGGTTCACCTTCTCCCCGTTGACCCAGATCTCGCCGCTGGTGGGCTGCTCCAGACCGAACAGCATTTTCATCAGCGTGGACTTGCCCGCGCCGTTCTCTCCCATCAGCGCGTGGATCTCACCCTTTCGGACGTTCAGGTCCACGCCCTGATTGGCGGCGATGCCGTTGGGATACACCTTGGTGATCCCTTTCATTTGGACGACGTATTCCTCTGGCATTTATGGGATTCCCCCTCCTGTTGTTTTCTGTTCGCGGGCCGCATACGGAGCCGCGGCGGCTCCTCTCCCGTCCACGCGGCGAAGAAGCGGCAGGGCGCTTCTCCGCCGCCTGAGCGTGAGCGGCAAAGAGGGGGCGCAAGCCCCCTCTTTGCAGTTTTTGCAGGCTGCCTTGAGCTTACGGACGCACGGACTCGCGCAGGGCGATGGCGCCGTCGTTATCGTCGATGGCGGAGGGCACGGTGACCGTTCCGTCGATGATGCTCTGCTGCGCGGCGGCCATGGCGGCCTTGGTCTCCTCAGAGGCATAGGTCGCGTAGTTCTTGTCGGTCACGATGCCGACGCCGCCTTCAGGGATGCCCAGCAGGATGTTCTGACCGAACAGATCCTGACCGGCGTCCCACTGATCGAAGAACCACACCAGAGAGTTGCCGATGTTCTTCAGGCCGGAGGTCAGGGTGATGGCAGCCAGATCGGAGGAGAAGGTCAGCTCCTGATCGGAGTCCACGCCCAGGAACCAGGCCTTGCCGGTCTCCAGCGCGGCCTCGGCGGCGCCGTTGCCGGAGTTGCCGGCCACGCCCCAGATGATGTCGCACTTGTTGTCGTTAATCATGGACAGGCCGTACTCCTTGGCGATGGCGGTGTCCACATAGTCGTTGGTGTAGCGGGTATCGACCTTGATGTCGGGGTTGACGCTCTGGGCGCCGAGAATGAAGCCGTACAGGAAGTCGTTGATGACGGGGCTGTCCATGCCGCCGACGAAGCCGACGACCGCGTCCTCGTTGATGTTGTCCACGCTGGTGTCCGTGGTCATGCTGGCGGCGAACACGCCCATCAGATAACCCAGATCGTTCTGCTTGTAGTTGATGTTCACCACGTTGGGCTGGCTGGACTCAGAATCGTAAATCAGGTACTTCTGATCGGGATACTTGGCGGCCACCTCGTCCAGATACTCGGGCATCTGATAGGTGCCGCAGACGATCAGGTCATACTCGCCGGACTCGGAGACCTCATAGAGGTTGCTCAGCCACGCGGGCTGATCCTCGTCGGCGCCGCCCATCTGGATGGTGTTCAGCGTGATGCGTCCGGCGTCCCGCAGCTGCTCCAGACCGGCCTCGGCAGAGTCGAAGAAGGACTTGTCGCCCAGATTGCCGTTGACCAGATTGCAGACGTTATAGACCTTTCCGCCCTCATTCCCGGCGGAGCCGGCCGGCGCCGCAGAGCCGCCGGAAGCGGCGGGCGCGGAGCTGCCGCCGCAGGCTGCCAGGGACAGAGCCATGGACAGTGCAAGAGCAAGCGCAAACAACTTTTTCATGTACAGAACCTCCATAAAAAAATAGCTCAAAGGACGCGGGACCGCTGCCTTCTCGGCCCGGAGCTTTGAGACAAAATAATTGTAGCGGCTGGCTATGCGCTTGTCAATTTGCGCCAGAAAATTTATCTGTTTTGAACAAAAATCGTCAGGTATTTCCGTTAAAACAATTATTCCCGCGGCGCAGGCTCCGGTAGGACCGCCGGAGTGCAGATTTTTCATTGTATATTTGCGCGTTTGATGATACAATACAGGGAAACACCGCCCGCTGCGGGCGGGTGCGAAAGGATGGATGCGGGCATGGACTGCCTTTTTGTCATCGACTATCAGAAGGATTTCGTGGACGGGGCGCTGGGCTTTCCCGGCGCGGAGAAGCTGGACGCGGCCATCGCCGCGCGGGTCCGGGAATACGGCCCGGGCCGCGTGTGGTTCACGCAGGACACCCACACGCCCGACTATCTCTCCACCCGGGAGGGGGCGCTCCTGCCGGTGATCCACTGTGTCCGGGGCACTCCCGGCTGGGAGAACTACGGCCAGACCGCCGCCGCGCTGGCGGAGGTGGGCGCCGTCGGGATCGAGAAGCCGTCCTTCGGCATGGACACCGGCGACCCGGCGGTGCTGGCGGCGCTGCCGGCGCAGGCGGACCGGATCGAGCTTTGCGGCCTTGTGTCCAACATCTGCGTGGTGAGCAACGCCGTGGTGCTCCAGAGCCGGTATCCTCAGGCCCGCATCGTGGTGGACGCCCGGCTCACCGCCAGCTTTGACCCCGCGCTGCACGAAAAGACGCTGGACGTGCTGGCGGGCCTTCAGGCGCAGATCGTGGGCCGCTGACCCGCGCCGCCGCTTCCCCTTTTATTTCGAGCATGTTTTGCAGTACGCATATTTATTTATAAATAAGGAGGAACTTCCATGAAGCTCAGCTTTTTCGGCGCCGATCAGTGCGTCACCGGCAGCTGCCACTGTCTGGAGATCAACGGCAAGCGCATTCTTGTGGACTGCGGCCTTCAGCAGGGACGGGACGAGGTGTCCAACAGCGAATTCCCCTTCGCCGCCAACTCCATCGACTACGTTCTGGTCACCCATGCCCATATCGACCACTCCGGCCGCATCCCCATGCTCATCCGGCAGGGCTTTCAGGGCCGCATCCTGACCACCCGGCTCACCGCCAACCTGCTGGAGATCATGCTGCTGGACTCCGCCCACATTCAGGAGCAGGACGCCGAGTGGAAAAACCGCAAGGGCGAGCGCTCCGGCGCGCCCCATGTGGAGCCGCTGTACACCGTGGAGGACGCCCAGCGGGTGACGGAGTTCCTCGACACCTGTGAATACGGACAGGTCATCGACCTGTGCGAGGGCGTGGAGGTGGAATTCGTGGACGCCGGCCATCTGCTCGGCTCCGCGTCCATCGCCATGGACCTGAAGGAGAACGGCGTGGAAAAGCGCATCGTTTTCTCCGGCGACATCGGCAACATCAAGCAGCCCATCATCCGCGACCCGGTCCACTTCTCCGGCGCGGACTACGTGGTGATGGAGTCCACCTACGGTGACCGCAACCACACCGAGGTCTGGAACTACACCGCCGACCTTGCGAAGATCATTGATGAGACCATCCGCCGGGGCGGCAACATCATCATCCCCGCCTTTGCCGTGGGCCGCACGCAGGAGCTGCTCTACTTCATCCGGGAGATCAAGGACAAGGGCCTTGTGACCTCCAACCCGGACTTTCCCGTGTACATCGACTCTCCGCTGGCCCGGCGGGCCACCACCATTTTCACCGGCGATCTCCACGGCTATCTGGACGATGACGCCATGAAGCTGGTGAAGGACGGCGAGCATATGTTCAGCTTCTCCAACCTGCACATGACCGAGACGGTGGACGAATCCCGCGGGCTGAACGAGGACCCCACGCCCAAGGTCATCATCTCCGCCTCCGGTATGTGCGACGCGGGCCGCATCCGCCACCACCTCAAGCACAACCTCTGGCGTCCGGAGTGCACGGTGGTGTTCGTGGGCTATCAGGGCGAGGGCACGCTGGGCCGCCATCTGCTGGACGGCACGGACCATGTGAAGATGTTCGGCGAGGAGATCGCCGTCCGGGCCAAGATCGTCAACTTTCAGGGACTCAGCTCCCACGCCGACCGGGATCACCTCATCAGCTGGATCGCGGACTTCAAGGCTCCCAAGCCCCAGCACGTGTTCGTGGTCCACGGCGACCGGGAGATTGCGCCCTACTTCGCCAAGACCATCGAGGCCATGGGCTTCACCGCCCACGCGCCGCAGTATACCGAGGTGTACGATCTGGCCGCCTGCAAGCAGCTTGCCGCCGGGTATCTGCCCGAGCGCAAGGCAAAGGTCATCGAGGGCGTCAAGGTCTCCTCTGCCTACGAGCGGCTGGTGGCCGTCGGCCAGATGGTCATGGAGGCCATCCGCCGGGCCAAGGGCCGGGACAACAAGAGCCTTGCATCCTTTGCCGACCAGCTCAAAAAAGTGCTGGAAAAGTGGGAGGCGTAACGCCGCCCCGGTCTCAGGGATCTTTTCAAACAGGAGAACAGTATGGAACGTCTGTCAGTCGGGCAGCTTGCTGCCGGCACAGTTGAGGGCTACTCCAGCGAGGGCCTTGGGATCGTTCGCATCGGCGGCGCGGTGGTCTTTGTACCCCGCGCCGTCCGCGGCGAGACGGTAAAGCTGCGCATCACAAAGGTCATGAAGACCTGCTACGCCGGAGAGATCGTGGAAATCCAGAAGCCGTCCCCGGAGCGGCGGGAGCCGGACTGCCCGGTTTTCGGCCAGTGCGGCGGCTGCGTCTACCGCCACTTGAGCTACGCGGAGGAGCTGCGGGCCAAGCGCCAGAAGGTGCAGGACGCCCTGACGCGCATCGGCGGTCTGGACCTTGCGGTGGAGGAGATCCTCGGCGCGGAGCATCCGCTCCACTACCGCAACAAGGCCCAGTACCCCGTGGGTGTGGACGGAACGGTGGGCTTTTACCGCCAGCGCAGCCATCAGGTGATCCCAGCGGAGGAGTGCCGCATCTGTCATCCCGCCGCTGGGCGCTGCGCCGGGGCGGTCCGGGCGTGGATGAAAAAATACGGCGTGGCCCCCTATGACGAACGGACCGGGAAGGGGCTGGTGCGCCATGTTTACGTGCGCACCAACCGTAAAGGTGAAAGCCTTTGCTGCGTGGTCCTCAACGGGAAGTCCGCCCCCCGGGAGCCGGAGCTGGCCGCCATGATCCTCGCCGCTGCGCCGCAGACCGTGGGCATCGTGCTCAACAGCAATCCCCGCCGGACCAACGTGGTCCTCGGCGAGAAGTACCGCACCCTCTGGGGGCAGGACTTTTTGATGGACGAGCTGTGCGGCCTGAGCTTCAAGCTGTCCGTCCCCGCCTTCTATCAGGTGAACCGGGAGCAGGCCGAGGCGCTTTACGCCAAGGCGGTGGAATTTGCCGGGCTGACGGGAACGGAGACGGTGCTGGACCTCTACTGCGGCGCGGGGACCATCACGCTGACCATGGCGAAGCGGGCCGGGCGGGCCATCGGCGCGGAGATCGTGCCGCAGGCCGTGGAAAACGCCCGCGAGAACGCCGCGCGCAATGGTGCGAAAAACGTGGAATTTTTCTGCGGCGACGCGTCGGACGTGGCGGTGAAGCTGGAGCGGGACGGTCTGCGGCCGGATGTGATCTGCGTAGACCCGCCCCGCAAGGGCCTTGCGCCGGAGGTGATCGCCAGCGCCGTGGGGATGTCGCCCCGGCGGATCGTCTACGTCTCCTGCGACCCAGCCACCCTCGCCCGGGACCTGAAGCGGTTTGGGGAACTGGGCTACCGCGCCGTCCGCGCCGCCGCCGCGGACCTGTTCCCCGGAACGTGCCACGTGGAGAGCGTGGCGCTGCTCGTTCCCGCACTTGAAACCGTCCCCGCTCCATGATACAATAGCACCGCAGACGACTTACCGCTTTTACAGGAGGTCTTTATGAATAACGAAGAGAAAATTCTTGAAATACTGGGCGTGATCCAGTCCGATGTCTCCGGCCTGAAGACTGACGTTGCCGATCTCAAGACCGACGTTGCCGGCCTGAAAAACGACGTTGCCGGCCTGAAAAACGACGTTGCCGGCCTGAAAAACGACGTTGCCGATCTCAAGACCCGCGTGACAAAGATTGAGATCACGCAGGAGAACGTGATCCTCCCCCAGCTCCAAACGCTGGCAGAGGGACAGGCCAACCTGCTGGCCACTCTGGCACCCAAGAGCCGCGTGGAGGCACTGGAGGACGAGATGTCCTTCATGAAATCCGTGGTCAAGGCCCTCTCTCAGGAGGTCGCGGAACTGAAAAAGGCTCAGTAAACGCAGCGCCGCCCGGCGGGCGGCGCTGTTCTCATCAGAAAAGGAGCGTAACGCCATGCTGAAGATCGAAGGGCTGCGGCTGCTGCCCGGTCAGGGACCGCGGGAGCTGGTGCGGGAGGCCGCCCGGCTTCTGCGGACGGAGGAGTCCCGCATCAAGGCGCTGCACGTCCTGCGCCGCAGCATCGACGCGCGGGACGGCGTGGAGCTGGTATACACCGCGGCGGTGGAGCTGGCGGACGAGGAAAAGCTCCTGCGCCGCCTGCACCGCAGCCGGAAGGTGAGCCGCTATATCCCCCCGCCGCCCTACGCACTGCCCGCGCCCATCGCGCTGCCGGAAACCGCGCCGGTGGTGGTGGGCGCCGGCCCCGCCGGTCTGTTCGCCGCGCTGGTTCTGGCGCTCTCCGGCGCCCGGCCCATCCTGCTGGAGCAGGGCCGGACGGTGGAGCAGCGTCAGGCGGACGTGGCGCGCTTCTGGCAGACCGGATCGCTGGAACCCCGCTCCAACGTGCAGTTCGGCGAGGGCGGCGCGGGCGCGTTTTCCGACGGGAAGCTCAACACCGGCACCAGGGACCCCCGCCACCGTTTCATTCTGGAGCAGCTCACCGCCTGCGGCGCGCCGGAGGACATCCTCATCGACGCCAAGCCCCACGTGGGGACCGATATGCTCCACATCGCCCTGAAAAACCTGCGCAGAAAGCTCCTGTCGCTGGGGGCGGACATCCGGTTCGAGACGCGGCTCACCGGCCTGCGGACCGAAAACGGCGCGCTGACCGGCCTGAGCGTGGAGGGTCCGGAGGGCGCTTACGCGCTGCCCTGCCGCCGCCTGATCCTCGCCCCCGGCCACTCCGCCCGCGGCACGTTCGAGCTGCTGCGGGGCGCGGGCGTTCCCATGGAGGCCAAGCCCTTCGCCGTGGGCGTGCGCATCGAGCACCGGCAGGCGGACATGGACGCGGTCCAGTACAAGCAGTACGCCGGACGGCCCGGCCTGCCCGCGTCCTCCTACAAGCTCTCCTGCCACCTGCCCGACGGGCGGGCGGCGTACTCCTTCTGCGTCTGCCCCGGCGGCGAGGTGGTGGCCGCCGCGTCGGAACCGGGCCGCGCCGTGACCAACGGCATGAGCCGCTTCGCCCGGGACGGGGAAAACATCAACGGCGGCTTTCTGGTCAACGTGACGCCGGAGGACTTCGGCGGCGGCGCAGACCCTCTGGCGGGCGTTGCGTTCCAGCGGAAGCTGGAGGAGGACGCGTTCCGGCTGGGCGGCGGCGGCTTCCGCGCCCCGGCCCAGCGGGTGGAGGATTTTCTGGCCGGTCGGCCCTCCGCTGGTCCCGGCCGGGTGAAGCCCACATACCGCCCCGGCGTGACGTGGACGGATCTGCGGGGATGCCTGCCGGACTTCGTGGCGGACACGCTGGCGCAGGCCCTGCCGCTTCTGGACCGGAAGCTCCCGGGCTACGCCGCGGCGGACGCGGTGCTGACGGCGGTGGAGAGCCGCAGCTCCTCCCCCGTCCGCATTCCCAGAGACGAGACGTATCAAAGCGCGCTGCGGGGCCTGTATCCCTGCGGCGAGGGCGCGGGCTACGCCGGAGGCATCCTCTCCGCCGCAGCGGACGGGATGCGCTGCGCGGAAGCGCTGATAAAGTCACTTTAAGCCCCGCCCTCGGCGGGAGCATGGATCAGGAGGAACGAATATGAGCCGGATCATCTGTGTTGTCAACGAATTCATTACGGACGCCCACAGGCGGCAGATCGACGCCGCCGCGGAAAAGCACGGCTTTTCCGTCCGCTACTACCAGACCAAGGCCGACGCCTCCGGCCATCTGGCCGACTGCGAGGTGCTGTTCGGCCACTGGCGCTCCCTGCTGAAGGAAGCGCCGATGCTGAAGTGGTACTGCTGCTCCTACGCAGGCGTGGACCCCTATCAGCCGCCGTTCCGGTTCCCGGAGGGTGTGCTGCTGACCAACTCCTCCGGAGCCTACGGCGTGACCATCTCCGAGCACATTATGATGGTCACCCTGATGCTCCAGCGGCGGATGCTGGACTACGCCCAGATCGTCCGCGACCGGGGCTGGACCAACGATCTGCCCGTGCGCTCCATTCAGGGCAGCCGCCTGACCCTGCTGGGGACCGGCGACATCGGCACCACTTTCGCCCAGCGGGCCAAGGCCCTCTGCCCCGCCTCCGTCACCGGCGTGAACCGCAGCGGCCGCGTGCCCGACCCGGTATATGACCGGGTGATGCCCATGGCGGAGCTGGACCGCGTCCTGCCGGAGACGGACATCCTCGTCATGTCTCTGCCCTCCACGCCGGAAACGGTTGGCATTCTCTCCCGGGAACGGCTGGCCCTGCTGCCGGAGAGCGCCATTCTCGTCAACGTGGGCCGGGGCAGCGCCATCGATCAGGACGCGCTGATGGACGCGCTGAACGCCGGACGGCTGGCCGGGGCGGCGCTGGACGTGATGACGCCGGAGCCGCTGCCCGCCGACCACCCCCTCTGGACCACGAAAAACCTGCTCATCACGCCCCACGTGGCGGGCAACATGACCCTCGGCTACACCTGCAACAAGACCGTCTCCATGTTCTGCGACGATCTGGAGAATTACGCCGAGGGCCGTCCGCTGAAGCATCTGGTGGATCTCAAGCGCGGATACTGAGCCGCGCGGACGCAAAAACCGCCCCCGGACCCATAGGTCCGGGGGCGGTCCTTTTTCGGTTCAGCCGGAGCGGCTCAATAGGCCACGCCCCAGTAAATATCGGTCTTGCAGGGCTTGCCGCACACGGGGCAGACGCCCTCGGTGCCGCTCTGCTCAAGGGGCATGCAGCGGGAGGTGACGCCCGCCTGCTCCTTCATGGCCAGCTCGCACTCCAGCGCGCCGCACCACTTGGAGCGCAGGAAGCCGCCCTTGCCCTCGGCAATGGCCTTGGCCTCGGCGGGAGAGTGGATGTCGAAGGTGTTGTCCTCCCGGTTCTTCAGCGCCATGGCGTACATATTGTCGTGCACCGCGTCCAGCAGCGCCCGGATCTGCTCCTCCAGCTCCGCCAGAGGAACGAAGGTCTTTTCGCCGGTGTCCCGGCGGGCCACGACGCACTGCTCCTTCTCCATATCCTTGGGGCCGATCTCCACCCGCAGGGGAACGCCCTTCATCTCATACTCGGCAAACTTCCAGCCGGGAGAATTGTCGGAGTCGTCCAGCTTGACCCGCAGGCCCGCGTCCAGCAGACGCTGCTTCAGGCTGTTGGCCGCGTCCAGCACGCCCTCGCGGTGCTGCGCCACGGGGATGACCACCACCTGCACCGGCGCGATCCGGGGCGGCAGGACCAAACCGTTGTCATCGCCGTGGGTCATGATGAGGCCGCCGATGATGCGGGTGGACAGGCCCCAGGACGTCTCGTAGGGATGGACCTGCCGGTTGTTCTTATCCGTGAACGTGATGTCGAAGGCGCCGGCGAAGCCGTTTCCGAAATAGTGGCTGGTGCCGCCCTGAAGCGCCTTATGGTCGTGCATCATGCACTCGATGGTGTACGTGGCCTCCGCGCCGGCGAACTTCTCCTTGTCCGTCTTTCTGCCGCGGATCACAGGCATGGCCAGCACGTTCTCGCAGAACGAGGCATAGCACTCCAGCTGCTGCTCCGTCTCGGCGATGGCCTCCTCCGGCGTGGCGTGGAGGGTGTGGCCCTCCTGCCAGAGGAACTCCCGGTGGCGCAGGAAGGGGCGGGAGGTCTTTTCCCACCGCAGCACGCTGCACCACTGGTTATAGAGCATGGGCAGGTCCCGCCAGGAGTGGACGACCCGGCTCCAGTGGTCGCAGAACACGGTCTCCGACGTGGGGCGGACACACAGCGGCTCGTCCAGCTTTTCGCTGCCGCCCATGGTGACCCATGCGCACTCCGGCGCGAAGCCGGAAACGTGGTCCTTCTCCTTCTGAAGCAGGGACTCAGGGATCAGCATGGGCATGGAGACGTTGGTGTGGCCCGTCTTTTTGAACTCCCCGTCCAGAATCTTCTGGATGTTTTCCCAGATGGCGTAGCCGTAAGGCCGCAGGACAAACATTCCCTTGGTGCTGGTGTAGTCGATCAGCTCCGCCTTTTTGCATACGTCGGTATACCACTGGGCGAAATCGGTGTCCCGGGACGTGATGGCGTCCACCTGTCTTTTATCCTGTGCCATATTCTTCATTCCTTTATATCAATAGTGATCTGCCTGCGGCAGCGCGTGTACCAATGCACTATTTTATCCAGTCCGCCGGAAATTGTCAACTGTTTGCCGCTCAGCCCCGCAGAACGGACCGCTGGTCCTGCCGCTCCCGGGTATAGGCCGCCGCGTCCGCCGCGGCCTGCTCCAGCAGGGCCGCGAACTCCCGGGCAGGCGGCGAGAGCTTATCGTTCTTTCCGTGGATCCAGCCCAGCCGGATGCTGCCCCGCCCCTTCAGGGGGATGGAGAGCACCCGCTCGTCACTCAGTCCCTCGGTCAGAAGGCCGCAGCCGGCAGCATAGGCGTCCGTGGACGCCAGAACGCCCCGCATCGCCGCCAGACTGTTGACACACACGGTGCGGGCGGGCCGGTGCTCCGGCAGGGGGCGGCATTCCTCCCCGCACTCCGCCGCCGCGCCCTGCTCCCGCTCGAAAAACACATAGGGGTACTCCGCCAGCTTCGTCTCCGTCAGAATGTCGCACCCGGCCAGCGGGTGGTCCCGCCGGATATACACGCAGGGCGGCGCAGCCGCCACCTGATGGAACTCCACATTCCGGTCGTCCAGACGGCGGCGGACGGTCTTTTCCGTCAGGTCCGAGAGGAACAGCACGCCGATGTCCGCCCGGTGCTCGCACACGTCCTGAATCACCGTGTCCATGCCCGCCTCCCGGATGGAGAACTGGTAATTGGAGGCGGCCGTTTTCCGCAGGAGCCGGACGAACGCGTCCTCCGCGAAGGGATAGCGCTGGGTGGAGACGGAAAAGCGCACCGCCGCCGGTGCGCTGCGCCCGCCGGAGTACAGCTCCTCGATCCGGCGCTTCTGCTCCAGCAGCGCCTCCGCGTGGGCCAGAAACTCCTCGCCCTCCGGCGTGAACTCCACGCCGCGGTTGCTGCGGTTGAAAAACTGGATGCCCAGCTCCTCCTCCAGATCCCGGATCGCGGTGGAGATCCCGGACTGGGATAAAAACAGGTTCCGCGCCGCCCGGTTGATCGAGCCGCACCTGCCGACCTCCACCACGTAAGAAAGCTGCTGGAATGTCATCGCGCTCCTCCTCTTGCTCTGTTGCTGTCCCCATTATAGAAATTTCAGAGAAACTTGTCAATTTATTATAGGAAATTCCGGTAACGCGCCGCAAAAAGCGCGCCGGACGGGCGAAAGCCGTCCGGCGCGCTGAGACGCAGGCCCTCAGATCTCCTTGAGATGCTCCATATTGTGCCGCACTTCCTCGCAGCAGTTGTGGAACGCGGCCTTTTCCTCCGCCGTCAGGGGAAGCTCCACCACTTCCTCCACGCCGTTTTTGCCGATCACGCAGGGAACGCCCACATAAAGGCCGCTCTCGCCGTACTCGCCGCACAGCTCCGCAGAGGCAGGCATGATCTGCTTTTCGTCATGCAGCACGATGCTGACCATCCGGGCGGCGGTGGTGGCGATGGCGTACTCCGTGCAGAACTTGCCGGAGAAGGTGGCCCAGCCCGCGCCGATGGACTCCTTCTGGAGGGCCTCCCGGTCGAACTGGAAGCGGGGGTCGCCGGTCTTGGCCCAGTCGTCCAGACTGCGGCCCCGGAAGGACACGGCGGACCACGCGGCGATCTGGGCGTTGCCGTGCTCGCCGAGCATATAGGCGGTGATGGACTTGTGGTCCACGCCGGTCTGGCGGGCCAGCGTGGAGATCAGGCGGGCGGTGTCAAGGCCCGTGCCGGTGCCGAACACGCGGCCCTTGGGCAGGCCAAGGCCCATGGCCAGCTCCCGCGTCACGATGTCGCAGGGGTTGGTGATGTTCACCAGAACGCCGTCAAAGCCGCTGGCCTTGATCTTGTCCACATAGCTGCGCACAGCGGGGATGGTAAAGTCCATCTCCGTGACCCGGTTGTGGTTGCCCCGCAGCAGGTCGATCTTGCCGGTGGAGTTGACGATCACGTCGCAGTCCCCCAGATCCGCAAAGTCCCCCACGCTCACGCGCACCCGGTGGGGCAGATACGCCACCGCGTCAAACAGGTCCTGACACTCGCTTTTCACCTTGGCCTCGTTCTGGTCCACCAGAACGATCTCGTCCACGATGCCCTGCACCGCCAGCGAATACATCACGTGTGCGCCCACATGGCCCAGACCGATCACGCCTGCTTTTCTCGTTTTCATGGAATCGTACCTCCTGAATGTTATCTTTCGCATCCGCCCGCGCGGGGAGGGGGATCGCTCCCCCTCCCCGCAGGCGGCCTTCTGCCTGTACTTATTTACCTATTATACATATGTGCACCCTCACATACCGAAGTGGGGAAACAGCACCAGTGTATACGCCATGGTCAGCACCATGTAGAGCGCCACCAGAATGCCGCAGGCCGGGATCGTCTTGCGCATGATCTTGGACTCGTTGCCCACCTGACCCACCGTGGCGCAGGCCGCCACCGTGTTGTTGGGGCAGATCAGGTTGCCCAGAGACGCGCCCGCGTTCTGTCCGGCAAAGACGGTGATGGGGTTCATGCCCAGCGAGGCGGCTGCCTGCGTGTGCATCCCGGCGAACATGATATTGGAGCCGAGACCGGTGCCGGTGATGAAGGAGCCCATGGTGCCGATCAGCACGGCGGCGGCGGGGTAGAACATACCGGCCAGCGCGGCGATATCGCCGGCGATCAGGCTCATCATGCCCGTGGCCTCAGACTGCATGATATAGGAGAGGACCAGCAAACTGCCCATCGTCACCAGCACGGGGCAGACCGAGCGGACCGTCATTTTGCAGACCTCCGGGAACTCGCTGCGGCCCAGCGCCTTCGCCACCGCGCCGGGGAAGCTGCGCACCGCGCCCGCGATGGAGAAGGACGCGCGGCCCTCCATGGCCCGGACCTGCGCCGCGCTGACCTGCTCATAGACCGTCTCGCCGTTTTTCGTCACCCGGGCGACCGTGACGCTGCCGCCGCCCACGGCTCCGCTGAACGCGCCGCCGAAGTCCTCGGCCCGCATGCCCAGCGTGATCGCGCCCAGCACGGCGCACAGGAAGATGACCGCGTCCACCCAGACGATATAGCCGAAGGTGCACATCAGGGCAAAGCCGTTTTTCACCAGCGCGGGGACGCCGTACCGCACGGCGGGGAGCAGGACCAGCATGCAGATGTACGGGGACATGGCGCGCCACGCGCTGTATCTGCGCTGAGCGCCGCCGGCGGAGTGATACCGGAACTCATCAGGCGTCTTGATTGGGACCAGCTTCACATACGCCACGGAGAGAAGCATGGAGACAAGGCCCGTGCCCATGGAGGTGACCTCCGGGCCGACGAAGTTGCTGAGGAAGAACATGACCGCGCCGGTGGTCACGCCCGCGTAGCAGAGATAGGGGACGATATTCTTGAAGCCCTTGCGGCCAAAGGCGATGGCGACCATGATGAAGGGAATGACCATCACGCCGAACATATGGATGCGGCCCACCATGGCGGAGTTGAGCGCCGCGGTGGAAACGCCCGCGTCCACCAGCGCCGCGCCGCCGGAGATGGTGGTCAGGCCCGCGCCGCCCCAGGAGCAGGGCGTTGCGTCGCCCAGCAGGGCCGCCGCGATGGCCACCACCGGATCAAAGCCCAGCGCCACGAGGAACGGAGCCGCGATGGCCGCCGGAGAACCGGCGCCCGCGGCGCCCTCCAGAAAGATGGGGACCATCATGCCCACCATGATGAGCTGCACGCGCCGGTCGCCGCCGGAGAGGTCGGCCACCGTGCTCTTCACGTCGTCGATGGCGCCGGTCTTTTTCAGCGTGTTGAGGATCACGAACGCGCCGAAGACCATAATGACGATCTTGCCGCCCTCCTTGAGACCCTTCCACACCAGCGCGTCATAGACCGCCACGTTTTCCTTGAAGGTCAGGCCCCCCACGTTGAAATACGTAAAGGCCAGCGCCAGCGTCCACAGAAGCGCCAGAGGCGCCACCTTCATCGCCGGTTTTTTGAACGCCAGGATGCCCACCAGCACAAACGCGATGGGACTGACGGCCAATGCAAATTCAAACACTCTCATAACCGTTTCTCCTTTTCCTTTGCGGATCGAAAATAAAAAGAGAAGCGGCCCCGCCTGCCGGCGGAGCCGCTTCTGATTTCACAGATGAAAATCAGCCGCGCGTCTCCGATGCAGGCGCAGGAACGATCGCCAGAATGGACAGGACCAGCAGAATAACCAGTACCAGCAGGGCGATCAGGCTAATCAGGGTAATGCTCAGCAGACCGGTCAGCACCAGCAGACCGGCCAGAATCAGCAGGGAAACAAAAATGGACGCCGCACGAGCAGCGTCCATGAGCATAGCGGAAGCAGCGCAGGAGAAAGCAGCCGCGGCAGGTGCAGCCGCGGAGGTCATGACACCGTGAAAACGCATACCCATGGTCATGGCTCTCTCCTCTCCCGGCGCTCCGTTGCGCCGCTGTTTTTCTTAACCATAGCGGGCGCGGCGCGAAATGTCAACAGGCAGGTTTGCTTTCTCCGTCATTTTTATCAAAACGCGCCTGTTTTTTTGCCGCTCTCCGCCGACAGATTGTGCACCCTGCACAGCAAAATGGGTCTGACGACGTTTGCGTTGTATGCTCTTTCCCGCCGCGCACGCGGCCCTCCGCCGCCGAAAACAGGGCTGAAAATTTTCCCGTTTTCGCTATGGACAAACGGGCGGTTTGCGCGTATACTTTCCTCAAACCACCCGTTATAACTTTCGTTTCTTTTAAGCATAAGAAAATATAATATTGAAAAGGAGTGGTCCCCATGTCTGAGAGCTACGCGGGCAAGATCAACCGGAAGCTGCTGAAAAAGCGGCGCATCATCGCCGCCGCCGCCGGGCGGGAGAAGGCGGATCTGGTGCTGAAAAACGCCGCCTATGTAAACGTGTTTTCCAACGAGCTGTGTCACGCGGACATCGCCGTGGCCGAGGGGCTGATCGTGGGCATGGGCCGCTACGACGGCGAGGTGGAGCAGGACTGCACCGGCAAGATCGTCCTGCCAGGCTTTCTGGACGCGCACATCCATCTGGAAAGCTCGCTGGTCAGCCCCCGGGAGTTTGTAAAGGCCGTCCTCCCCCACGGGACCACCACCGTCATCACCGATCCCCACGAGATCGCCAACGTCATGGGGACCGACGGCATTGAGTACATGCTTCAGGCCACGGAGGGGCTGCCCGTGGACGTGCGGTTCATGCTCCCCTCCTGCGTCCCGGCCACGCCGCTGGACGAGTCCGGCGCATCGCTGGACTACCGGGCCATCGACTCGTTTTACGACCATCCCCGGGTGCAGGGCCTTGCGGAGATGATGAACTTCGTGGGCGTGATCCACGGCGACGAGGAAGCCGTGGAAAAGATCGTGGCGGCGCAGGCGCACCACAAAAAGATCGACGGCCACGCCCCCGACCTGCTGGACAACGACCTGAATGCGTACATCGCCGCAGGCGTGTATTCCGACCACGAGTGCCACGACCTGAACGACGCCATTGCAAAGCTCCAGCGCGGCCAGTTCATCATGATCCGGGAGGGGACTGCCGCCCGGAATCTGGAGGCGCTGGTCCCGCTCCTGTGCGACAAATACTCCGAGCGGTGCATGTTCTGCACGGACGACAAGCACCCCAACGACCTTCTGGAAAAGGGCCACATCGACTACATCGTCCGCCGGGCCATCGCACTGGGGGCGGACCCCATCACGGCGGTAAAGGTGGCCTGCCACAACGCGGCACGGTACTTCCTGCTCAACAACCGGGGCGCCATCGCCCCGGGCTATCTGGGCGACTTCGTTATCATCGACAGCTTCGAGAGCTTCCGCATTGAGAAGGTCTACAAGCGGGGCGAGCTGATGGTGGAAAACGGCGTGGTAAAGGACTTTGCCGCGCCGCCCATCGAGCCGTATCTGGTGGAGCGCGCCCACAGCACGTTCCACGTCGATCCGCTGACGGCGGAGGACTTTGCCGAAAAGCGCCCCCGCGGCGTCATCGGCATGGTCAGCGGCGAGATCACCACGGTAGACGCGGGCTATTCCGACCACATTGATACGGAGCATGACATTCTGAAGATCGCCGTGGTGGAGCGGCACAAAAACACCCACCACATCGGCGTGGGCTACATTCAGGGGTACGGGCTGAAGTCCGGCGCGGTGGCCACTTCCATCTCCCACGACTCCCACAACATCATCGTCGTGGGTACCAGCGAGGAGGACATGGCCGCGGCGGTGAACCGGGTAACGGCGCTCAACGGCGGCATCGTGGTCTGGAAGGACGGACACAGCGCGGCGGAGGTGCCGCTGTCCATCGCCGGGATCATGAGCGAGGAGCCGTTGGAGGACGTGAACCGCAAGCTGGAGGACGCCAAGGTCAAGGCGGCGGAGATGGGCGTTTCGCCGGGAGTGGACCCCTTCATGACGCTGAGCTTCATGGCCCTGCCGGTCATCCCCTCCCTGCGGATCACCACCCGCGGCGTGTTCGACGTGACGCAGCAGACCTACGTGTAAGACCCGCGGCGCGGGGCGCTTCCCACCCCGCGCCGCTCTTGCAGGCTCTCCGGGTGGCCATCCGCCGGGAGCCGGAAGGGAGCCTTTTCCTATGAACATCACCGTTTATCTCGGCGCGCTGGAGGGGAACGATTCGGCGCTCCGGAGCGCTGTCCGGGAGCTGGGCGAGTGGATCGGTCAAAACGGCCACGCGCTGGTCTACGGCGGATCGAAAACCGGTCTGATGGGCGAGCTGGCGGACAGCGTGCTGCGGACCGGGGGCCGGGTGACCGGCGTGGAGCCGCAGCTTTTCATGGACCGGAACGCCCAGCACGACGGCCTGACGGAGCTGATCGTCACAAGGGACATGACGGAGCGCAAGGCGAAGATGATCGAGCTGGGCGACGCCTTTCTCGCCTTTCCCGGCGGCACCGGGACGCTGGAGGAGATCGCGGAGGTCATGTCCAAGGTGTCTCTGGGACTGCTGGACGCGCCCTGCATCCTCTATGATCTGAACGGCTATTACAGCGGACTGAAAGCCCTGCTGGCCCACATGATCGAGCTGGGATTGTCCTCCGAGGAGCGCCAGCGGGGCATCTTTTTTGCCCGAAGCCTGCCGGAGATCCGGCAGATCCTGAGCCGTTCGGACGCGTGAGCGCCCCCCGGCGGATATATCTTTTGACCGAAACGAGGAAAACAGAAATGAAGATCGTAATGCTCACCGGAAGCCCCCACAAAAACGGGACCACCGCCGCGCTGGCGGAGCAGTTTCAGCGCGGAGCCGCGGAGGCCGGGCACGAGGTCTACCGCTTCGACGCGGCGTTCCGCAGCGTGCATCCCTGCGTCGCGTGCGACACCTGCCGCCGCACCGGGACCTGCGCGTTCAGCGGAGACGATATGACGGAGCTGGAGCCTCATCTCTTTGCGGCGGACGCGGTGGTCTTCGTCTCGCCCGTGTACTATTTCACCGTCACCGCCCAGCTCAAGGCGGTCATCGACCGGTTCTACGCCAACGGCGCCAAGCTGCGGGACGGGAAAAAGACGCTTCTGCTCACCGCCATGTCCAACCCGGACCCGGACGCCGCGGCCGGCACCAACACCACCTTCCGCCGGATCGCAAAGCTGCTGAACTGGGAGGTCGCCGGGATCCTGAACGCCGTCGGCTGCTCCACCCCCGCCGACCTGAGCGAAGAGCTTTTGAAGCAGGCCCACGATCTCGGCAGCAGCCTGCGCTGACCCCGCGGCCTATCCCGCATCCGCCTGAATATCCGCCGGACAGTCCCATGCTGTCCGGCGGACTTTTTTCTATCCTCCCGCGCATTCTGAGGGCCGTCCCGTTAAGTGTAAATTTTCTTGCTTATTGACAATGCAAGTATCTTGCATTACAATATACCTGTACTTGGCAATGTACAGTAGCAGTTCAGACCGAAAGGAGGCGGCGTATGATCCCATCGCAGATGCTCAAGGGCACGCTGGAGGGCTGCATCCTCCAGATCATCGCCGGGCGGGAGACCTATGGCTACGAGATCGCCCAGCAGCTCCGGCGCTTCGGCTTTTCGCAGGTGGCGGAGGGGACCGTCTATCCCCTGCTCCTGCGGCTTGAGAAAAACGGGCTGGTGGAAACGGCGTACCGTCAGTCCTCCGCCGGACCAAAGCGCAAGTATTTCCACCTGACACCGGCCGGACAGGCGGAGCTTGCTCAGTTTTTGCAGAATTGGAAGGAGTTGGAGGCCGCGGTCAATGCGGTCACAGGAGGGTATGCACATGAATCAGACCAAGCAGCTGAACCGGGAGAATAACCGGCTGGACAAACAGTTGGACGGCGAGTATGAATCCGTCATGACGGATCTCGTCTGCTATCTGCGGGGCGCGGACATCACCGACGGGCAGGCGGAGCGCGTCCGCCGGGACCTTTTGGAAATGTTCATCGCGGCCAAGGAGCGGGGCGAGGACGTGCAGACGCTGATCGGCGGAGATTACCGCCAGTTCTGCGACGCGATTTTGGAAAACGTGCCCCGCCGGACCGTCCGCCAGCGGGTAGTGAACGCGCTGTCCATCGCGCTGACCTGCGCGGGCGTTCTGGGCCTCTCCAAAGCACTGATCTCCCCCACGATGCTGGGCGCCATCCGGACACTGGCCGCGCATCAAGTGCCGGAGCTGGCCTTTCCCGTCTCGCTGGGGATGCTGGCCGCCATGGTGATCCTGTCGGTTTTTGCCTGCGCCGTGGTGCAGTACACCTGTAAGACTGCCTTTCAGGAGCGGCCCGGCCTCGCCAAGCGGACGCATCTCCTCGTGACGGCAGCGGTATCCGCCGGGGTGATCGGCGCGGCGATCGCGCTGGAGGTGCTGCTGGAGGGTGTGGTGCTGTTCCGTGCGCCGCTCTGCGCGGCCGTCGCCGCAGCGCTGGCCTGTCTCGGAGGCGGGTACGCGCTCTGGTGGGAGGAGTAAATCTCCCCTGCATGGATAGCTGCTTTACACCCCGCGTCCCGCAGCTCCTCCCGTTCCATCACAAAACGGCAGGCCCATGGCGTTTCCATGGGTCTGCCGTTTCTCTGTTCTGTCACGCTGGGCATCCTGCCATTCCCGCCGCGCGGGCGGGACAGATTCCTGTCATGTGTTTTCACTTTACGGTCAGCTCGCGCAGCAGTCCCCGGCAGCCCGCCAGCACGTCCCGCCACGTTGTCTCGAAGTCGCCGGTGTACCACGGGTCGGCCACCTCGCCGGGGCGGCCGGCGCAGTCCAACAGCAGGCGCAGCTTCCCTGCCGGATCGCCGCCGCAGATGCGCCGCATATTCCGCAGGTTCGCCCCGTCCATGCCGATCAGCAGGTCCCAGCGGTCATAATCCTCCCGCGTGAGCTGGCGCGCAGCGTGTCCGGCGCAGGAGATCCCGTGCTCCGCCAGCTTGCGCCGCGCGGGCGGATAGACCGGATTGCCGATCTCCTCGGCGCTGGTCGCCGCCGACTCGATGTGAAACTGCGCCGCCAGCCCGGCCTTCTTCACCAGATCCTTCATCACGTACTCCGCCATCGGACTGCGGCAGATGTTGCCGTGGCAGACAAACAGTATCCTATTCACTCCGTTCACGCTCCTGCATTCCTTTCAGTTTTCCCGCCGCCGGTCCGTAAAAGAGGCGAATGGCTCCTGTTCCCGCTTCAGCAGCCCGCCCATGCTTACCCTTTAACGGACCGCGGCTGCTGAACGCGGCCGCTTTAGGGCGCGCTATCTGATCGTTTATTTTATCATTGATTTTTATGGATAACAACCGAAATTCTCCCGCTCTCATTTCTCGAAGCGTCGAGCGCGGAACGAAGCCGCGGAGAAAAAAAGCGTCCGCCGTGCAGCCGTCCTTTTTCTGTCAGGCGTCTTCCATTCGGATATTTTCGTTCTCAATTTTCCGTTCCCTCAAATCGCAAGCCAGCGCAGGCGTCTGTGGTTTGAAAAGGAGGAGCAGCGGTGTAAGCGCGCTCCGGCTTATAAAATAAGTCGGAGCAAGCGATGCAACGCTTGCTCCGACATGGAGGTGACACCCGGATTTGAACCGGGGAATCAGGGTTTTGCAGACCCTTGCCTTACCACTTGGCTATGTCACCG
>CAKTMK010000015.1 GCA_934574045.1 uncultured Oscillibacter sp.
GAAGGGACGATACAGACGGACCTTCAGCAGGCCGACCTTCTCGCCGTGGGCGTTCAGATAGTCGATGACCTCCTCGGTCACGTCGCAGATGGAGCCCATGGCCACGATGACGCGGTCCGCGTCGGGCGCGCCGTAGTAGTTGAAGAGCTGATAGTCGGTGCCCAGCTTGGCGTTGATCTTGGCCATGTACTTCTCGACCACGGCGGGCAGCTCATTGTAATACTTGTTGCAGGCCTCGCGGTGCTGGAAGAAGATATCGCCGTTCTCGTGAGAGCCGCGCATATTGGGGCGCTCGGGATTCAGCGCGTGCTTGCGGAACGCCTCGACAGCGTCCATGTTGCACATTTCCTTCAGGTCCTCGTAATCCCACACGGCGACCTTCTGGATCTCGTGAGAGGTGCGGAAGCCGTCGAAGAAGTTCAGGAAGGGAACGCGGCCCTCGATGGCGGCCAGATGGGCCACGGGGGACAGATCCATGACCTCCTGCACGTTGCCCTCGCACAGCATGGCGAAGCCGGTCTGACGGCAGGCCATGACGTCGGAGTGATCGCCGAAGATGTTCAGCGCGTGAGAGGAGACGGTACGGGCGGAGACATGGAACACGGCGGGCAGCAGCTCGCCGGCCATCTTATACATATTGGGGATCATCAGGAGCAGGCCCTGAGACGCGGTATAGGTGGTGGTCAGGGCACCGGCGGTCAGAGAGCCGTGCACCGTGCCGGACGCGCCCGCCTCGGACTGCATCTCGCACACCTTGACCTTGGTGCCGAAGATGTTCTTCTGGCCAGCGGCAGACCACTGGTCCACCAGATCCGCCATGGGAGAGGACGGGGTGATCGGATAGATCCCCGCCACTTCGGTATACGCGTAGCTGACGTAGGCAGCTGCGTTGTTACCGTCCATGGACTTGAATTTTCTTGCCATAAACTTACCTCCTAATAGTTGCCGCCCCCTCCGGACGGCGTTTTAACGAAGCCACGAATCCGCTTTCCCGAACGAATATCCGTGCGGCCAATATTATAGCACTGCGTTTTTCCCATGTAAACAGCCACTTTGTTATTTTTTGCACAAATCTGCTTTTTTCTGCGGAAAGTCCAAAAGAACTTTATATTTTTAAGCACTTTTTTTATAAGAGGGTTCCCATCCTCGTCATTTTGTGGTAAAATAACCCCGTTTCTTTTCCCGGCTTTTTACCGGTCTGTCTGCACCCGCGTCATCAGACAACGTGCAGACGGGCCGGAGCGATTCTGTCCGCCGGCCCCGTCCGGCGGCAAGGAGGGGTCTGCATGGTCGTTTCCATCCGTTCGCTGGGGCTCAACGGCATCTCCGGCTACGAGGTGAGCGCCGAGTGCTTTCTATCCGGCGGACTGCCCGCGTTCGACATCGTGGGCCTGCCGGACGCCGCCGTGCGGGAGGCCCGGGAGCGGGTGCGGGCCGCGGTGAAAAACTGCGGCGTGAAGTTCCCCGTCAGCCGCATCACCGTCAATCTGGCCCCCGCCAACCAGAAAAAAGCGGGCACGGTCTACGATCTGCCCATTTTCGTGGGCATTCTGGCCGCGTCGGATGAGCTGAAAAGGATTCCGCCGGACGCGGCGTTCATCGGCGAGCTGTCCCTGACGGGGGCGGTGCGGAGCGTGTCCGGCGTGCTGCCCATGGCGCTGGCCGCCCGGGCAGCCGGGATACGCACCCTGTTCGTCCCGGCGGAAAACGCCGCCGAGGCCACGCTGGCCGGCGGGCTGACGGTGTACGGTGTGCCGGACGTGGCGGCGCTGACGGCTCATCTGCGGGGCGAGACGCTCCTCTCCCCCGCCCATCCGTGGGTGCCGGAGGACGAGACGGACGCGCTGCCCGACCTGCGGGACGTGATGGGGCAGGAGAATGTGAAGCGGGCGCTGGAGATCGCCGCCGCCGGCGGGCACAATCTGCTCCTGATCGGCTCACCCGGCTCCGGAAAGTCCATGCTGGCCAAGCGCCTGCCCTCCATCCTGCCGGACATGACCCGGGCCGAGGCGCTGGAGACCTCCGGCGTGTGGTCCGTGGCGGGGCTGACGGACCCGCGCCGCCCGCTGCTGACCCGCCGCCCCTTCCGCTCGCCCCACCACACCGTTTCCGCCGCGGCGCTCAGCGGCGGCGGACCGGCGCTGCGTCCCGGCGAGATGTCCCTCGCCCACAACGGCGTGCTGTTTCTCGACGAGCTGCCGGAGTTTCACCGGGACGTGCTGGAGGCCATGCGCCAGCCGCTGGAGGACGGCGAGGTGACGGTGGCCCGGGCCGGCGGCACGCTGCGCCTGCCCGCCCGGTTCCAGCTGGTGTGCGCCATGAACCCCTGCCGGTGCGGCTGGCGGGGGCACCCCTCCGGACGGTGCACCTGCTCGGACCGTGAGGTGGAGAAGTACGTGGAGAAGATCTCCGGCCCCCTGCTGGACCGGATCGACCTGCACGTCAGCGTCCCCTCCGTGGAATATGAAGCCCTGCGCCGCAGGACCGTCCCGGAGGACTCCGCCGCCGTGCGGAGCCGGGTGATCGCCGCCCGGACGCGGCAGCTGGAACGCTTTTCCGGGACGGACGCCGCCTGCAACGCCCAGATGCCGCCGTCCATGCTGGCCCAGTGCTGCGAACTGGACGCGCCGTGCGAAGCGCTGATGCGCTCCGCCTTTGAGCGGATGGGCCTCACCGCCCGGTCCCACGACCGGGTGCTGCGGGTGGCCCGCACCATCGCCGATCTGGACGGCGCGGAGCGGATCGAGCCGGCACATCTGGCAGAGGCCATCCAGTACCGCAACACCGATATTCTAAAGGGCTGATCCGGCCCGGTATTTCAGCGGCCCGTCCGCGGGCGCGCTCATGGAGGTTATTTATGTTTGAGGAAAACGCGCAGGAGATCTTCCTGCTCAAGCTGGGCGAGGTGGTCCTCAAGGGCCTGAACCGCCGCAGCTTCGAGGATAAGCTGGTCAGCAACGTCTGCCGCCGGGTGCGCCGCTGCGGCAGCTTCAACGTCTATCTGCGCCAGAGCACCATTTATGTGGAGCCGCAGAACGCCCAGTGCAACATGGCGGAGGCGCTGACCGCCTGCCGTCAGGTGTTCGGCGTGGTGTCCGTGGCAAAGGCGGTCCCCTGCGCCAAGGACGTGACCGCCATCGCCGACACGGCGGCGCGGTATCTGAAGGACGAGTTCGCCGCGGCAAAGACCTTTAAGGTGGAATCCAAGCGGGCGGACAAGCTGTTCCGCCTGAACTCCATCCAGATCTCCCAGCAGGTGGGCGGCATTCTGGCGGAGCGGTTTCCGGACGTGGCCGTGGACGTCCACAAACCGGACCTGACGGTGTATGTGGAGGTCCGGGAAAAGGCGGCCTACGTCCACGCGCCCGCCGCCCCCGGCGCGGGCGGCCTGCCCATCGGCATGGGCGGCCGGGCGGTGAGCCTGCTCTCCGGCGGCATCGACTCGCCCGTGTCCTCGTGGATGATGGCCCGCCGGGGCGTGGAGCTGGAGATGGTCCACTTCGTCTCCCCGCCGTATACCTCCCAGCAGGCGCTGGACAAGGTCCTGGAGCTGGCACGGCTGCTGACGGCGTGGTGCGGCCGGATGACGGTCCACGTCATCCCCTTCACCAGAATTCAGGAGGAGATCCGCAAAAACTGCCCGGAGGAATACTTCACGCTCATCATGCGCCGGTTCATGATGCGCCTTGCCCAGACGGTGGCCAAGAGCGTCCACGCCGGGGCGCTGGTCACCGGCGAGTCTCTGGGGCAGGTGGCCAGCCAGACGATGCTCTCTCTCGGCGTGACGGAGAACGTGACCGACCTGCCCGTGCTGCGCCCCCTGATCGGCATGGACAAGGTGGAGATCATCCGCCTCTCCCGGGAGATCGGCACCTTTGAAACGTCCATTCTCCCCTATGAGGACTGCTGCACCGTGTTCACGCCCCGCCACCCCTGCACCCGTCCCCGGCTGGAGGACGTGCAGGCGGCGGAGGCCGCGCTGGACGTGCAGGCGCTGATGGACGAGGCCATGGCGGGCCGCACCCGGGTACGGGTCAAGCCGTGAGAGAGGGGGGACGGTTTCAATGGCGCATACCGCTGAGATCATCGCCGTGGGGACGGAGCTGCTCCTCGGCAACATCGCAAACACCAACGCCCAGATGATCTCCCAGAGCCTGTCCGCGCTGGGGATCAACGTCTTTTGGCACACCGTGGTGGGCGACAACCCCCAGCGGCTGCGTCAGGCACTGGACGCGGCCCGCGGGCGGGCGGACATCATCCTGACCACCGGCGGACTGGGGCCGACGTATGACGATCTGACCAAGCAGACCATCTGCGAGGTCTTTGGCCGGAAGCTGGTCTTTCACCCGGAGATCGCCGACGGCATCCGCGCCTTTTACGAGTCCGCCATGCACGTGGCCATGCCGGAAAACAACCTCCAGCAGGCGCAGCTCCCCGAGGACTGCACCATATTCGATAACCCTGTGGGAACCGCCCCCGGCTGCGCCTTCTGCGCCGGCGGCGTCCACGTGCTGATGCTCCCCGGCCCGCCCTTTGAGTGCCAGACGATGCTGCGACGCTGCGCGGAGCCGTATCTGCGCGGCCTTTCCAAAGACGTGATCGTCTCCCATGACATTCTCTGCTTCGGCATGGGCGAATCCTCCGTGGAGCAGCTTCTGCGCCAGCGGATGGCCCGCATGGAAAACCCCACGCTGGCCACCTACGCAAAGCCGGCGGAGGTCCGCCTGCGGGCCACGGCCAAGGCCGCCGACGCCCGGCAGGCCGAGGCGATGCTCGCCCCCGTGGTACGGGAGGTCACGGCGCTTCTGGGCGACGTGGTGTACGGCGTGGACGTCTCCTCGCTGGAGGAGGTGTGCAAGCGGCTGCTGACGGAAAAGGGCCTGACGCTCGCCACGGCGGAGTCCTGCACCGGCGGGGCCATCGCCCAGCGGCTCACCGCCCTGCCGGGCGTGTCCGCCGTGTACCGGGGCGGCGTGGTGTCCTACTGGACCAGCGTGAAGGCGGACGTGCTGGGCGTGCCGCAGGCGCTGCTGGACGAATACGGCGCGGTGTCCGAGCAGACGGCCCGGGCCATGGCGCAGGGCGTCTGCCGCGCCACCGGCGCGGAGGTGGGCGTGTCCGTCACCGGCGTGGCCGGGCCGGACAGCGACGAGCGGGGCAACCCCGTGGGGCTGGTCTTTCTGGGGCTGCACACGCCGGACGGCACGTTCTGCCGCCGTCTGGACCTTGGCAGCCGCCGCCGGGACCGCATCCGCAACGTGTCGGTAAACACCGCGCTGGACATGGTGCGCCGGTATCTGTCCGGCCTGCCGCTGGCGCCGGCGGCCCGCTGAGAGACGGAAGCGCGCCGGAGCGGCGCTGTTCCATACAAATTTTCCACAGTCAGAAAAGGAGACGGTCAGTCAATGAAACATTCTGCAAAGCGCGTATTCGCGGCGCTGCTGGCGCTGGTCATGACGGCGGGCCTGCTGGCCCTTCCGGCCTCGGCGTCCGGCGCCAGCCCGGAGTCCACCTCCCGGGCGGACAAGCTGCTGTCCCTGCACCTCTTTCAGGGCGCGGCGGACGGCTACCATCTGGATCGCAGCCCCACCCGGATGCAGGGTCTGGTCATGCTGATCCGCCTGCTGGGCAAGGAGAACGAGGCCCTGTCCACCACGGAGACCTCCCCCTTTCAGGACCTGACGTGGGGCCAGTCCTACGCCGCCTACGCCTATGCCAACGGCCTGACGAAGGGTACCGGCGCCACTACGTTCAATCCCGGCGGCGCGCTGACGCCCAAGGGCTACGTCACGTTCCTGCTGCGGGCGCTGGGCTATGAGGACGGAACGGACTTCACCGTGAAAAACGCCCTGAGCTTCGCCTCCGGCGTGTCCATGATGACCTCCTCCGCCGCCGGCCGCCTTGCGTCCTTGTCCATGAACCGGGGCGACATGGTGGACCTGAGCTACGCGGCGCTGACCTGCCCCATGAAGGACGGGAGCGGCACGCTGGCGGACAAGCTCTGCGCCGACGGTGTGTTTACCGACGCGGAGGGCCGCGCGGCGGGCGTGCTGGGCGGCGGCGCGGGCTGGACGTATGAATACGCCGCCTACGACGACTCCACCATCGTCTACGAGAAAAAGACCGCCGCGGGCGTCACCGCCAACGTGCTGACGGTGAACGTGCGCAATCCCAGGGTATCGGTAAAGTCCGCCATGGTGGACAACACGCTGGGCCGCACCGCCCCCTTCTCCCAGATCGTCCAGGGCTCCGGCGCGGCGGCGGTCATCAACGGCAACTTCTTCGCGTCTTACAGCGCGTTCAAGACCCCCATCGGCCACGTGATGGTGAACGGGCAGTTCCTGTACGGCAACTCCGGCGTCACCTCGCTGGGCATCACCAGGGACGGGGAGATCCGGGTGGGCCGTCCCGCCCTGTTCACCCGCATCCAGCCCACCGGCGGCAGCACCTCCTGGACCGCCTATGAGATCAACACCGCCGGACAGGACGCGTACAGCTGCGTGCTCTACACCCCGGCCTACGGCTCCGCCGTCCCCATCAAGGCGGACGGCAGCCTGCTGACGGTCAGCGGCGGCGTCATCACCGGCTTCGCTCCCGCGGCCGCCGGGTCCTCCGCGCCGATCCCCGCCGACGGCTTTGTGGCCTATATGGGCACGGGCTATACCGCCGCCGACTACTTCCGCACGCCGGAGACCGGCACGCCCGTCACGCTGGAATACTACCTCCAGAAGGACGACCCGGAGGGCTTCACGCTGGACGGGATGGAGAGCGTGATCTCCGGCGCGCCCCGGCTGGTGCAGGACGGCGCCATCGTCACCACGCTGGAGCCGGGCTTTACCGAGGCCCGCTTCACCACCAACTCCAGTCCCCGCACCGCCGTCGGCGTGAACGGGGACGGCAAGCTGGTGCTGGTATCCGTCCCCTCCGCCACCATCCAGCAGATGCGTCAGCTCATGCTGGCGCTGGGCTGTGTGGACGCGTTCAACGTGGACGGCGGTGCCTCCTGCGGAATGTACTACAACGGGACCTACCTCTCCAAGCCGGGCCGGGAGCTGACCGTGACGCTTCAGGTCTTTGTGTCCCCCTGACCGACCCTCTCCATAAGCCGCGGACCGGCGGGCAGTTCTGCCCGCCGGTCCGCTTTTGTCCCCGCCGGACGCCTTATCCCAGCGCCACGTCCAGCACCATCATGATGAGAAAGCCGATCACAAAGCCGCAGGTCCCGGCCCGGCTGTGGGCCTGGGGGACCAGCTCCTCCACCACCACATACAGCATCGCCCCCGCCGCAAAGCTCAAAAGCCACGGCATCAGGGGATGCACGCCCGCCGCCGCCAGCACCACGAGGATGCCGAACACCGGCTCCACCGCGCCGGAGAGCGTTCCGCCCGCAAAGGCCCGGAGCCGGGTCCAGCCCTGCTGGCGCAGGGGCAGGGAGATGGCCGCGCCCTCCGGGAAATTCTGAATGCCGATGCCCATGGCCAGCGCCGCCGCGCCCGCAAGGCCCTCGCCCTGCGCCGCCAGTGCAAAGGCCAGCCCTACCGCCATCCCCTCCGGGACGTTATGTAGGGTGATGGCCGTCACCAGCAGCGTGGTCTGCTTCCAATCCCCGTCGGCCCGCTTGCGCCGCAGCCGGGGCAGCAGCGCGTCCAGCGCCGCCAGAAAGACCACGCCCATCAGCATCCCGCACGCCGCCGGGAGCCATCCGGGCAGGCGCGTCTGCGCCGCCTGTTCAATGGCCGGGAGCAGCAGGCTCCAGACCGACGCCGCCGTCATCACTCCGGCGGCAAAGCCCAGCAGCACCCGCTGGAGCCGCTCGTTCGGCTCGCCCCGGAAAAAGAACACCATGGCGGCGCCCAAGGTGGTCATGGCAAAGGTGAACCCCGTGCCGGCCGCCGCCCACAAAAGTGCCTGCGTTGTCATACCGCGAATCATACCTTTCACGGCGCGCCGCGCCGCCTCTGCGGCAGTCCCGCCGCGCCAGAGTCTTCCGGCGGCGCACTCCGCCGCCGTCCGGGCGGAAACGCGCCCGTATGCCAGTATAAGCGGGGCGGGAGCGCGGCGTGACAGGGGGTTGCAATCCGGCGGGCGGTGTGGTATAGTAAAGGCGGTCAAATCAAAAAGGCTCATATAATTTCGCTGGAAACGGTGCGAAAGTTTCTACGGAGCCGCCGAAAGGCTCTGCTATGGGTGTCCGCGGCGCGGGAGCGCAGGCGGGCGCTCCTTTTTCTTTTGCCGCGATTTTCATCGAAGGGAAGCGATCTGAAATGACTTCGATCCTCAAGGGTATTCTCATCAGCGCCCCCGCGCCGGGCAGGCTGGAGGTCCACGCCCCCGGCTATCTGGTGCTGGAGGACGGCGTGCTCTCCGGCGTGTTCGACGCGCTGCCCTCTCGGTATGACGGCGCGCCGGTGGAGGACTTTGGAAACTGCCTTATCACCCAGTCCTTCACCGACCTTCATCTCCACGCGCCCCAGTACCCCATGGTGGGCACCGGCATGGACCGCCCGCTTCTGGAGTGGCTCAGCGCCTATGCGTTCCCGACGGAGGCCCGCTTTGCCGACGAGGGCTACGCCCGGGAGATGTACCGCCGTCTGGCGGCGGAGCTGATCCGGGGCGGGACCACGCGGGTGTGTATGTTCTCCTCCCTCCACCGGCGGGGAACGCTGATCCTGATGGAGGAGCTGGAAAAGGCCGGCGTCACGGGCCTTGTGGGCAAGGTGAACATGGACCGGAACGGAAGCCCCGCCCTTCAGGAGACCACGGAGGAGTCCATGCGGGAGACACTGGCATGGCTGGACGAGTGCGCCTCCTTCCCCCACATCCGCCCCATCCTGACGCCGCGGTTCACCCCCTCCTGCACGGATGAGCTGATGGCCTTTCTGGGGCGGCTGGCGGCGGAGCGGGGACTGCCCATCCAGTCCCACCTGTCGGAGAACACGGCGGAGCTGGAGCTGGTCCGCCGCCTGCACCCGGACTGTGAGCAGTACTGGCAGACCTACGACAAGTTCGGCCTGTGGAACAGCCGCACCGTCATGGCCCACTGCGTCTGGTCCGATGAGCGGGAGCGGGCGGCCATGCGTCAGGCGGGGGTCACGGCGGTCCACTGCGCCGATTCCAACCTGAACCTCTGCTCCGGCGTCTCGCCTGTGCGGGTCATGCTCCGCGAGGGCGTAAAGGTGGCGCTGGGCAGCGACATCGCCGGCGGCGACACGCTGGATATGTTTGACGTGATCGCCTCCACCGTCCGGGCGTCCAAGGCCCGGCGGATCATGGACAACTGGGAGACGGACTTTCTCACCGCGGCGGAGGGCTGGTATCTGGGTACGTCGGCGGGCGCATCGTTTTTCGGCGCGAAGCCGGGCTTCGCCGCCGGCGAGCCGCTCCACGCGCTGGTGCTGGACGACAGCGCGCTCCCGCCCCTGTCCGCGCCGGAGGACCGCCTGTCCCGCTTCCTCTCCCGGCGGCAGGCCGGGGCCGTCCGCGCCGTCTGGAGCGCGGGACGGCGGGTCGTGTAAGGGCCGCGGGCCGTATCAGAACGGCAGCCTGTGCAAGAAACGGCGGAACGCCATATGAAAACGGCAGTCCGCCCAAGCGCGGCCGCTGAAAAAACATCGCAAAAACCGAGGGCCGCGGCATCTGCCGCGGCCCTCGGTCTCGCTTGCGTCCGCCGCATCCTGCTGCGGCGGACCCGAAAAAAGAAGGGGGAGAAAAAGTATCAGCGCTTGCGTTAACGCTTGGCGCTCAGAGGAGCGTTTGCCGCTCTGCGGCGGGCAAACATGACAACGACGACCAGATACGCCACGGCAAACGCGGCGCCCGCGCCATAGGAAACGCCCCAGGGCAGGTTGAAACCGATCTTGGCGTTGCACAGATAAGTAAAGGTGACGAACGCATAGAACACGGCGGGAATCAGGGGGATCCAGACCCACTGTCCTTTCTTGTTCTCAAACAGCCACACGCTGATCGCGGCGAACGCGAACAGGGACAGCGTCTGGTTGGACCACGCGAAGTAGCGCCACAGGGTGTTGAAGCCGGAGGGGCTCATCTTGGCGAACACCAGAATGACGGCCACCAGCGCGAAGATGACGGCGGACAGGCCCATGCGCTTGGCGCCGGAGCTTTGGTCGATGTGGAAAGAGTCCGCCACGGTCAGACGCAGCGCGCGCAGCGCCGTGTCGCCGGAGGTGATGGGCAGGACGATGACGCCCAGCAGAGCGATGATGCCGCCCACGCTGCCCAGCAGATCGCGGGAGATGATGCCGATGGTGTCGGTGGCCAGAGAGGGGTTGCCCTCCTGCAGGCCCAGAGCATAGACGCCCATGGCGCCAGCGGCCCAGACCATGGCGATGAAGCCCTCGAGGACCATCATGTTATAGAAGGTGTTGCGGCCTTCCTTCTCGCTGCCCACGGTACGGGAAACGATAGCGGTCTGAGTGGAATGGAAGCCGGAGAGGATGCCGCAGGCCACGGTGATGAAGAAGATGGGGATGAAGTGGTTCTCGCCGAAGTAATCGCCGAAGGCGTAGTTGGCGGTGTTCCAGGTATCCCACAGGTTCACCAGCGGATAGCCCTTGATGAAGATGCCGGCGAACACGCCCACCGCGGAGAACAGCAGGATCGCGCCGAAGATGGGATAGATCTTGCCGATGATCTTATCGATGGGGAACACGGTGGCGATCAGGTAGTAGGCGAAGATCACACCGTAAATGACCCAGGTGGAAACGGAGGTCGCCGCGCCGTCAAAGCCGAAGACCTGCTTGGCGGCGATGTCGCCGGGGGTGTAGATGAACACGGCGCCGACCAGCAGCAGCAGCAGGCAGCAGAACACCTGATAGACCAAGTACACGCCCTTGGTGGTGTACTTGCGGATCATGTCGGGCATCTGGGTGCCGCCGTCGCGCAGGCAGATCATGCCGGAGAAATAGTCGTGCATGGCGCCGCCGATGATGTTGCCGATAGGGATGGTGATAAACGCGATCGGCCCGAACAGGATGCCCTGGATCGGCCCGATGATGGGGCCGGTGCCCGCAATGTTCAGGAGGTTGATGAGGCAGTTCTTCCACTGCTTCATGGGGACGTAGTCAACGCCGTCCTGCTTGGAATACGCGGGCGTTTCACGCCCGTCTGGCCCGAAGATCTTTTCGCAGAACCGTCCGTAGACAGCCGCTCCCCCAAAAAGGATCACGAGTCCAATGAGAAAGGTTGCCATAGATTCACACACACTCCTTTTTTCCGCTTTCGCGGCCTCTATGTACAAATCATAGCAGGTCTGTACGAAATTATGCGTTCAGAAAGTACAGCTTTCATACAGATATTGTTAAAGATAAGACGATGACCGTCAAATCTGTTCTATCGCCCGCCGGACGCGGGAAAAAGGAGCGGCCCGCCCCGCGGACCGCTCCTTTTTTCATCCGATTTTATCCGACGGTTTCCGCGCAGACGCGCGGAAACCGTCCGATCCTGTTCATTCGCCCTCGGCCAGACGGTAGCCCACGCCCACCTCGGTGAACAGGTACTCCGGCTCCGCCGGGTTCTTCTCCACCTTGCGGCGGATGTTGGCCATGTTGACCCGGAGGATCTGATTGTCGTCGCCCGCCCGGGGACCCCACAGCTCCTTGATGATGAAATCGTAGGTCAGGACCTTGCCCGCGTACTTTCCCAGCAGGGCCACGATGCGGAACTCACTGAGCGTCAGCTTCACGTTTTCGCCCCGGACCAGCACCTGATGCTTGTTGTAGTCGATGGTCAGCTCGCCCACCGTATACGTCCCCTGCCGGGCGATCTCGCTGTTGCCGGAGGTGGTGCGGGTGTGGCGGATGGCCGTGCGCACCCGGGCCAGCAGCTCCTCGGTGCCGAAGGGCTTGGTCAGATAGTCGTCCGCACCCAGATCCAGCGCGGCCACCTTGTCCCGCTCGTGATCCCGGGCGGAGACCACCACCACCGGAAGGCTGGACCAGCTCCGCAGGCCCCGCAGGATCTCCAGTCCGTCCATATCCGGAAGCCCCAGATCCAGGATCACCAGATCGGGACAGTGGGACGAGATCATGGACTGGGCCTCCGCGCCCGTCCGGGCCTGAACGGCCTCGTAGCCGTTGTTGTCCAGAATGGTGGAAATAAAGCGGGAAATGCTCTTTTCGTCCTCCACCACCAGAATTTTCTCTCGAATGTTCACTCGTCTTCCTCCTCTGACAGGGGCAGGCAGAAGGAAAATTCCGCGCCGCCGCCGGGTAGATTCTTCGCATCAATAAAACCGCCGTGCGCCCGCACGATGGTCGTGCATACCGTCAGTCCCAGACCCATGTCCCGCTTTCCGTCGCCGGAGGCGGTCTCGCTGGATTTCAGGGTGCCGTCAAACAGGGAGCCGAGCTGCTCCGGGGGGATGCCGCAGCCGTTGTCGCGGACGCAGAACCGGGCCAGCTTTCCGTCCCGCTGGACGGAGACCTCGATCCGGGTGGTGGTCTTTCCGTGGCGGACGGAGTTTTCCGTCAGGTTGGAGAGGACCTGCTCGATGAGGATGGCGTCCATGGGCACCATCAAAAGCTCGTGAGGCACCTGCACCGACACCTCCACATCCGGGAAGCGCTTGCGGAACTTGCGCATGGCCTCGCCCACGACCTCCTCCGCGGCCTCCTCCCGCTTGGTGATCTGCGCCCGGCCGTTTTCTCCGATCCGGGTGACCGACAGCAGGTTTTCCACGATCCGGATCAGCCACTGGGCCTCGTTGCGCACATCGTTGAGAAGCTCCTCCTGCTTCTGCCGGGAGATATTCGGATTTTCCAGAATGGCGGAGGTGGAGCCGACGATGGATGTCAGCGGCGTGCGGATATCGTGGGACACGGAGCGCAGCAGGTTCGCCCGGGTCTTTTCCTTTTCATTCTCCGCCCGCAGCCGCTCCTGCTGCTTGATCTGGGTCGTCAGGGCGCTGGTCACCAGCGAAATGGCCAGAAAGGAGAGGAACGTCACCGGATAGCCGGAGATGGTGAAATTGATCTTGCCGTAAGGATATGTAAACGCGTAATTCACCGCGATCACGCCCACCACCGAGGCCACCAGTCCGAACAGGTAGCCGTCCGTCAGGCGGGAGATCAGCAGCACCGCCAGAACGAAAATGGGACAGGCAAAGCCGTCGTTGCTGCTGGAGGGACTCAGGAGCATACACACCATGGCGGCGCACAGCAGCGTCACCACACAGATGCCAAGGTCGCCCCAGCTGAACAGGAACCAGCGCTTCATACATTTTCCAGATCGCACGCTTCATCCTCCTCCGGGCGTTTTCCCGCGGCCGCTGTGGTGTAGCCGGAGCGGCGGTGGTCATTATTATTATTATAGCATAGCGTCCGCTAAATTTCCGTTAATTTTTGTCGAATTTTCGCGGCAAATAAGGGAATTTCTGGAAAGCACGCCTGTCGGAACGTATCAGCGTCAGGACGTGCGGGCCAATCTGGCGGTTTGGAGCCATGCGGAAGCGCCGCGGCCGGCCCATACCGCCGAAATGCCGGGAGCGGCGGCGGATAGGCTCCGCCGCCGCTCTGCCCGTTTCAGGAAACGGACGCACCGCCTCCGGTTTTCTGCATCTATCCGTATCTCAGGCCGCCCTGTCCGGCGCCGCTCAGGCCGGGCGCTTTTCCTCCGGCAGGGAGCAGATTGCGGCGCAGGCCGCGTTCCACGCCTCGTCGTCCGACAGGGAAAATTCCTGCTGAAGCTGCGCGGCGTACCGCTCCAGCGGCGCGGACAGCCGCTTCGCCATCAGAAAGCCGGTGTCCGTCAGATAGATCTTCCCGTACCGGGCCTTCACGGCCAGCCCCTGCTCCATCAGGACCTCCAGCATCCGCACGACGGACGGCTTGCTCACCCCCAGCAGCCGCGCCACCTCCATGGACGGCAGGTCCGGCCGCTTCTGGGACAGGCGGTAAAGCGCCAGCAGGTATTTCAGATGTGTTTTCGTCAGTTCCATGGGTCCCCTCTCCTCAGTTCCATGCCGGACGCGGATCGCCTCTGGCGTTAGTGCTAACTAATTCCAAGTTGAAAAGAAAAGCCGTTTCCGGCCCCTTCGCATTGAACGCATTAAGTTTATCACGACTAACTGTCTCTGTCAACGTCGATTTTCCGCTTTTCTCTCTCCGGCGCGCGTATGAAATCAGATTTTTCACAAACCATAGCCGGGAAAGCCTGCAAAGAACACAAGGAAAAGGAGTGCATGAGATTGGAATCTGGGATCCATAACACCTCGGAGATCGGGCGGCTGCGCCGCGTGCTGCTGCACCGCCCTGGCGGCGAGCTGGAGAATCTGATGCCGGAATATCTGGAGCGGCTGCTGTTTGACGACATTCCCTATCTAAAGGAGGCGCAGGAGGAGCACGACGCCTTTGCCGACTGCCTGCGCCAGAGCGGCGTGGAGGTGGTCTATCTGACGGACCTGGTCCTCCAGTCCATCACGGACCGCTCCGTCCGGGACGAGCTGATCCGCCAGTTCACGGCGGAGGCCGGGATCGAGGACCCCCGCCTGCGGGACACTGTGGCGGAGCATCTGTCCGCCATGCCGGACCGGGAGATGGTCCAGACCATGATGGCCGGCATCCGGCGGCAGGATCTGCGCGCCGCGGGCGGACGGCTGGGCGACTATCTTGCGGCGGCGGGAGACGGGTATCCCTTCGCCGTGGACCCCATGCCGAACCTCTATTTCACCCGGGACCCCTTCGCCACCATCGGCACCGGCGTGTCCATCCACAAGATGCACACGCCCACCCGCAACCGGGAAACGCTGTTCGGGAAGTTCATTTTTGAGCACGACCCCGCCTACCGCAATACGCCCCGCTGGTACGACCGGGGCGAGACCACCTCTCTGGAGGGCGGAGACATCCTCATCCTCTCGCCCAGCGTGCTGGCGGTGGGCATCTCCCAGCGGACGCAGGAGGACTCCATCGACCAGCTTGCCGAAACGGTGCTCTCCCAGAGCAAGACGTTCCGCAAGGTGCTGGCCTTCAACATTCCCAAAAGCCGTTCGTTCATGCATCTGGACACGGTGTTCACCATGGTGGACCGGGACAAGTTCACCGTCCATCCCAACATTCTCAGTCAGATCACCGTGTTCGTCATGGAGCTGGACGAAAACCGCAAGATGACCATCCGGCAGGAGGACGGGCGGCTGGAGGACATCCTCAAGGAGCATCTGGAGCTGGACCGCGTGACCCTGATCCCCTGCGGGCAGGGCAGCGAGATCGACGCCGCCCGCGAGCAGTGGAGCGACGGCAGCAACACGCTGGCCATCGCCCCCGGCGAGGTGGTGGTCTACTCCCGGAACTACGTGACCAACCGCTCACTGGAGGAGGCCGGGATCAAGGTCCACACCATTCCCAGCGCCGAGCTGTCCCGCGGGCGGGGCGGCCCCCGGTGCATGTCCATGCCCCTGTGGCGGGACGATCCCTGACCCGCCGGGCGGACACAGATCATGAAAAAGGAGACAATGTGATATGGCAGTCAATTTGAAAGGCCGGAGCTTTCTGACCCTGATGGATCTCACGCCGGCGGAGATCCGATATCTTCTGGACCTGGGCCACGACCTGAAGGCGAAGCGCCGCGCGGGCGTCTGTGGTCACGCGCTGGAGGGCAAGCACATCGTGCTGCTGTTTGAAAAGACCTCCACCCGCACCCGCTGCTCCTTCGAGGTGGCGGCCACGCAGGAGGGTGCCCACGTGACGTTTCTGGACGCGGGCAGCTCCCAGATGGGCAAAAAGGAGTCTCTGGAGGACTCCGCCAAGGTGCTGGGCCGGTTCTTCGACGGCATCGAGTACCGGGGCTACGACCAGTCCGCCGTGGAGGGTCTGGCCCGCTGGGCGGGCGTGCCCGTGTGGAACGGCCTGACCGACGCGGACCACCCCACCCAGATTCTGGCGGACATGATGACCATTGAAGAGCACTGCGCCAAGCCCCTGAACAAGGTGAAGGTGGTCTTCCCCGGCGACGTGCGCAACAATATGTCCCGGGCGTGGATGATCGGCGCGGCCAAGATGGGGATGCACTACGTGGCCCTCGGCCCCGAGTCCATGGCCAGGGAGCTGGACGGCGCGTTTTTGAAGGAGGTCTTTGCCGTGGCCCGGGAAAACGGCGGCCTTATCGAGATCACCGATCAGGCGGACGACGCCCTGAAGGACGCGGATGTGGTCTACGGCGACATCTGGGCCTCCATGGGCGAGGAGGCGCTGATCCCCGACCGGGCCAAGCTGCTGGCGCCCTACCGCGTGACGGAGGAGACGCTGGAGCGGACCGGCAATCCGGAGGTGCTGTATATGCACTGCCTGCCCTCGTTCCACGACTATGAGACCACGGTGGCGGCCCAGTGGCACGAAAAGGGCGTGGACATCCGGGAGGTCAGCGACGAGGTGTTCCGCGGGCGGCACAGCGTGGTCTTTGACGAGGCGGAAAACCGGATGCACTCCATCAAGGCCGTTCTGGTGGCCACCATCGGGCGGTAAGGAGGGGTTCCCTTTGGCCAAGCGCAAATTCAAAATGCCCACCGCCTACACCATCCTGTTCCTGCTCATCATTCTGGTGGCGGCGTCCACGTGGTTCATCCCCGCCGGGAGCTATGACTACGCCGACGGCGTTCCCGTCTCCGGGACGTATCACGCCGCCGCCGCCAATCCCCAGGGCGTTGGGGACGTTCTGCTGGCGTCGTTCCGTGGGTTTTACGACGCGGTGGACGTCTGCGTGTTCATCCTGACCGTGGGCGGCTTTCTCAGCGTGGTCATGAAGACCGGTGCGGTGGACGCAGGCATTTCCAACATCATCCGCCGCCTGAACGGGCAGGAAAAGTGGCTCATTCCCATTCTCATGCTGTTTTTCGGGCTGGGCGGGACGACCTACGGCATGTGGGAGGAGACGATGGCCTTTTTCCCGCTGCTGATCCCCGTGTTTCTGGCCGCGGGCTACGACGCGGTGGTGGGCATCGCGGTGATCCTGCTGGGCGCGGGAGCAGGCGTGATCTGCTCCACCGTCAACCCCTTTGCCACCGGCATCGCCGCGGGCTTTGCGGGCGTTTCGCTGGGAGAGGGCATTTTGCTGCGCATCCTCCAGTGGATCGTGTTTGAATCCGCCGCCATCTGGTTCGTCATGGCCTACGCGGCCCGGGTCAAGCGGGACCCCTCCGCGTCGGTGGTGGGCGTGGGCGCGGGAAAGCTGCACGTCAGTGCCGCGGAGACCACGCCCCTGACCGGGCGGCGCAAGCTCATCCTCGTCATCTTCGCCGTCACCTTCCTCGTGATGATCTACGGCGTGATCCCTTTTGACGAGATGGGCCTGCCCCTGCCCGTGCTGGGCTGGTGGTTCCCGGAGCTGAGCGCGCTGTTTCTGGTGGGCGGCGTTCTGGTGGGCCTTGCGGACCGGATGGACGAAGCGGACATCGCCGAGACCTTTGTGGCCGGGTGCGCCGACCTTCTGGGCGTGGCGTTCATCATCGGCATCTCCCGGGGCATCACCGTTCTGATGAACAGCGGCTCCATCACGGACACCGTCCTCCACTGGGGCGAGAGCGCCCTCTCCGGCGCCGGGTCCGTGGCGTTCACGCTGCTGGTCTATCTCATCTACCTGCCCCTCTCCGTGCTGATCCCCTCCTCCTCCGGCCTTGCCACGCTGTCCGTCCCCATCCTCGCGCCGCTGGCGGGCTTTGCCGGGGTGGGCGGCGAGCTGGTGGTCACGGCGTTCCAGTCCGCCTCCGGCCTTGTCAACATCGTCACGCCCACGGCGGGCGTGGTGATGGGCGCGCTGGCGCTGGGCCACGTGCCCTATGACCGGTGGTTCAAATTCGTCTGGAAGCTGATCGTCTACTTCCTGCTGCTGACGCTGGTGTTTCTGACCGTCGGCGTCTTTCTGTGAGCGGCGCGGAATATGCGTCAGCCCCGGCGGACCGCGCTCTGCGGTCCGCCGGGGCTGTTTTTTCTTGATTCAGATTCAGTATGCGCGGTCGGCCTTGAGAAGATCCACGATGGCCTGATCCGCGCTCCAGAAGTACGACTCCTCGCCCAGCAGCTCCGTGATGCCCGCCCGGTCGAAATATGTGCGCACCGGCTCGGACATTCCGCAGCAGGCCACGCTCTTTCCCTGCTCCCGCAGGCTCTGGCACAGCTCCAGCATCGCCTGTGCGCCGGACACGTCCACGCTGGGCATTCCCCGCATGGACAGGATCACGTGGTCATAGGCCGGCATGGCCGCCATGCGGTGGTTGAACTCGTCCACCGCGCCGAAGAAGAGCGGCCCGGTGATATAGGCCACGCCGGAGGAGCGCAGCACCGCGGGCGCACCGCCCTCCGCGCGGACCTTTCCCTCGTCAATGTCGGAAAAGCTGATGCGGATGTGGCTGGACTTGGCCATGTAGAGAACGGCGGAGTAGATCACGCCCAGAATGATGGCCGTGGTCAGGTCAAAGACCACCGTGGCCACCATGGTGACAAGGAACTGGCTGATGCCGGACTTGAAGCGGTGGCGGAAGATATACCGGATGCCGGCCCAGTCGTTCATGCGCCACGCCGTGACCATCAGCACCCCGGCCAGCGCCGCCAGCGGCAGCCGGGCCATCACGCCGCCCAGCAGAAACATGGACGCCAGCAGGAACAGCGAGTGGAACACGCTGGTCAGCCGGGTCTGCTGGCCGGACTTCACCGCCACGCTGGTCCGGGCGATGGCCGCGGTGGCGGGCACGCCGCCGAACAGCGGCAGCAGAATGTTGCCCACGCCCTGAGCAATCAGCTCCTGATCGGCGTTGAACGGCTCGCCCTTCATCCGGGCGGCGGACGCGCCGCACAGCAGGCTCTCGATCATGCCCAGCGCGGCGATGGTGACGATGGGAGAGATCAAGTCCTCCGCCATGGACAGGCTCAGCCCGCTCAGGTGCAGCCGGTCGGCCAGCAGCAGCGTCCGGGGGATGTCCCCCACCACGGCCAGAGAATCCATCCCCGCGGCGGCGGCAACGGCGGTGGCCAGCACGATGCCCACCAGTGAGCCGGGGACCCGCGCGCCCCACTTCTTGGGCCACACCAGCATGACGGCTGCGACCAGCAGCCCGATCAGCACGGAGGAGAGATCCGGGTGAAAGCCCAGCCGGGCATAGGAGGCCAGCTTCTCCAGATTGGACCCGCCCTCGGAGACGGTGCCGAAGAAGTTGTCGATCTGCCCCATGGCGATGATGACGGCGATGCCCGAGGTGAAGCCCATGATGACCGGCATGGGGATGAATGTGATGAGCCGCCCCAGCTTAAAGACGCCCGCCAGCAGAAGCAGGACGCCTGCGGCAAAGCAGGCGAAAAACACGCCCTGCAGCCCGTAGGACGCCACAATGGACGCCAGCACGGCGCTCATGGCTCCGGTGGGGCCGGAGATCTGATAGGACGCGCCGCCCAGCAGGGCGATCACAACGCCGGCGACGATAGCCGTGACCAGTCCCGCCGCCGCCGTCGCGCCGGAGGACACGCCGAAGGCCAGCGCCAGCGGCAGCGCCACGGCACACACGGTCAGTCCCGCCATCATGTCCTGCATCAGACCGGCGGCACCATAGCCTGAAAATTCGCGCTTCAGGCTCTCAAAATATGTACGGATCATGGAACCCCTCCCCCAAAAAACACACCTGTTTACTATACCATCCTACCGGGCGGGGCACAATGACAAAAGATACGGAATTTGGAAACAATTTTTCCATTTTCGTCCTTTTTTGCACAAAAGGAGCCGGGGCGGGGCGCGATCCGCGCTCCGTCCCGGCCAAGGGGTCCATTTCCTGTCCCGTCCCCGGCTCAGTAGCCGAGGATCAGGCCCTTTTCCATGGCGTAAAAGCTGGTCAGCCCGCGGCAGCCCAGAATGTCCACACTGCGCACCGGCAGCTCCCGCAGGATCAGCTCCTTGAGCTTCATCGCCCCCGGCAGGTTCTGGCAGTGGGAGATCACCACGTCCGCGCCGGTGCAGTCCTTGCTGGACTTCATCAGCCTGACGATGGCCTGATATGTCTTTGCCTCGCCTCGGGCCTTGTCGGCCACATGGATGGTTCCCTGCGCCGTGGCGTCGGCAATGACATGGATGCCCAGCGAGTGGAGAAGATTCCCCACCAGCGGGCGCATCCGGCCGTTTTTGATGAGGTTGTCGAAGTTTTCCAGCGTGAACGCCGTCCGCAGCGACGCCTGATAGATCCGCAGCCGGGCACAGACCTCCTCAAAGTCCGCGTCTCCCGTCCCGATCAGCTCCTTGGCCTTCCGGGCGAGGAGGACGAGGCACCCCGCCGTGCTGCGGGAGTCGATGACGCAGATCTTTTTCTCCGGGTGCTCCTCCAGCGCCAGTTCCCGGCCCATGACGGCAGCGGAATACGTGCCGGAGAGGTTGGACGAGATGGTGAAGCACACTGTGCAGTCCGTTTGGGAAAACGCCTGCGCAAACGCCGCGGGGGACGGGCAGGCGGTGGACGAGGCCTCCTTCTCCTCCCTCATGCACTCCAGCAGGTGGGCGGGGCTGAGCCGCTCGTCGTCCAGAAACTCCCGCGCCCCCACCAACAGCCGCAGCGGCACAGAGGTGTAGCGCACGCAGCCCTCCTCCTGTTTTGTGAGCAGATCGGCGCTGCTGTCGCAGACAATGTTCCAGGTCATAGGCGTTCCTCCAAAAGCGCCGTCGGTTTGATTTCGTCGGCGTCCTTTTATTTCATGATTTCAAATACCAGATTACATCATGTCCGCACTTTTGTCAACCCAAATTCCCGCCCGCCCCTCTTGACAATTTTTTCTTGGGGGCCTAAACTCAAACAGTCCGGGAGCGTACGCCGCCCGGCGCCGCCGCGCGGAACGACCGCTTTTGGAAACGGAATATGGGGGAGAGTATGTATCATTATATCTTTTTCGATCTGGACGGAACTCTGACGGACTCCAAGGAGGGCATCCTGAACTGCCTGCGCTACGCCTTTGAAAAGCTGGGCAAGCCCGTCCCGCCGGAGGCCGCGCTCATCAAATTCATCGGCCCGCCGCTGCAGGACTCCTTCGTGGACCCCGGCGGCTGCACCCGGGAAGAGGCGCTGGCCGGGATCGAGGCGTTCCGGGAGCGGTACGAGCCGGTGGGCAAGTTTGAAAACGTTCCCGCGCCGGGCCTGCCGGAGCTGTGCGCCCGGCTCAAAAAGGACGGTTATGTGATGGCGCTGGCCTCCTCCAAGCCGGAAAACCTCTGCGTGGACATCTGCCGGCGCTTCGGCTATACGCCGTCCTTCTCCGCCGTGACGGGCAGCCCGCTCCACGGCGACCACTCCAAGGCCGACATCATTCGAGAGACGATCCGCCGCCTGGGCCTGACCGACGCGGAAAAGCCCCAGATCCTGATGGTGGGCGACCGGAAATACGACGTGGCCGGCGCGAAGGAGTGCGGCATCGACTGCGTCGGCGTGGAATTTTTCGGATACGCCGCCCCCGGCGAGCTGGCGGAGGCCGGAGCCGTCGCGGTGGTCTGCTCCGCCGCCGAGCTGGAGGAATTTATCCGCACCCACTGAGCCTGTCCCCTTACCGGCGGTCCGGGAGAGAGTTGTTCTCCCGGACCGCCGTTTTTTCTGCGTCCGCGCCCGTCCACTGGGTGCGGGCGTTCCTTTTTGTATGAATTTTGTAATCTTTTGTTACTATTTACTTTACAACCCATGGTCTTATCCCGTATAATAGAAGTCGCCGTTTTTGGCTTTACCTCATTTTTCGCGGCGCATCGCCGCCGTTTGATAAGGAGAACCGCTCATGAAACGAACAAAACGTCTGGCCGCGCTGATCCTGTCCGCGGCGCTGTGCGCCGGGCTGCTGACCGGCTGCGGGAAAACGGAGCGCAGCTCCGTCCTCTCCGTCTGCGCGGGGGACGACGTGACCACCTTTGACCCCGCCTACGTCTCCACAGCGGCGGACAACACCGTGGTGGGCAGCCTGTACGAGGGACTGATGCGCGTCAGCGGCGGCGCCGACGGCGCGTCCTCCGCCGTGGAGGGCATGGCCAAAAAGGTGACCGTGGAGGAGAACTTTGACGGCACCACCACCTATACCTTCCACCTGCGCAGCGCCCGCTGGTCCGACGGACGGAGCGTCACGGCGCAGGACTTTGTATACGCCTGGCAGCGGCTGGCCAATCCCCTGACACTCTCGCCCAACGCGCCGCTTCTGTCCGTGGTGCAGGGGTACGACGCGGTGCGCGCCGGGGCCGAGCTGAGCGAGCTGGCCGTCTCCGCGAAAAACGACTCCACGCTGGAGGTGGTCCTCTCCGGGAGGTACGACTGGTTCCTCTCGGAGATCTGCACCTCTCCCGCCCTCAGCCCGCTGCGTCAGGACGTGGTTCAGACGCTCAAGGAGGCCGCGCAGGACGCCTCGGCACAGGACGGGCCGGACGCCGCGCCCCGGAAATGGTGGTCCGACCCCACGAAGCTGGTGACCAACGGCGCGTACACCGCCGCCGCCTATGAGCCGGGAGAATCGCTGGAGCTTACCCCCAGCGAGCGGTATTACGGTCACGTCGCCAACGACGGCGTCCGCTTCGCCTTTGCCGCCGACGCGGACGAGGCGTGGGCGCTGTACAGCGGCGGAGCCGTGGACTTTACCTACGCGCTGCCGGATGACCAGCTCACCCAGCAGGCGCAGGACGGGCAGCACCCCCTCACGCCGGAGCTTTCCGTCTGCACGGTGCTCTTCAACGGCGCTCAGCTCCCCACCAGCGACCCGTCGGTCCGCCGGGCGCTGACGCTGGCCGTGGACCGGCAGTCCATTGCCGCGCTGGCGGGCGGCGCGGCGCAGGCCGCGCAGGGACTGGTGCCCTTCGGCGTGTCCGGCGGGGACGGCGGCGAGGATTTCCGCACCGAGGGCGGCGACCTGCTCTCCACCGCGACGGAGGATCTGGAGGCGAACCGCGCACAGGCGCAGGAGCTGCTGGCCGGCAGCGACTATGAGGACCGCTACGATCTGGAGTACCTCTATGTGGACGAGGGACCGGCGGCGCAGATCGCCGCCGCGCTGGCCGAGCAGTGGCAGAGCGTTCTGAACGTCCGCGTCCGCACCCGCGCCGTCACGGAGCCGGAGCTGTACACCGCGCTGCGGGCCGGGGAATACGATCTGGCCTGCGTGGACCGGTCCGTCCTCTTCGGCGACGCGGAGGCGTTCCTCGCCCCCTTTGTCAGCCGGTCCGGGCAGGACGTGGTGGTCTATGAAAACGGGGCCTATGACACGCTGCTGCGCATCATCGACAGCGCCTCCGACCCCGCCGCGCGGCTGGCCTGCCTGCACGACGCGGAGGCCCTTTTGCTGGAGGACGCCGCCGTCTGCCCGCTGTACTTCACCGGGACGGCGTGGAAGCTGCGGGAGGGCTGGTCCGGCCTGTGCCGCGACGCCCGGGGCTGGTTCAGCTTCATGGGCGTGGCCGCCGTCTCCTCATCGTGATCCCGTTCGCTTCAGGGCGCCTGCGGGCGTCCTGAAGCGTTTTCGGCCCGGCGGCACAGCGCGCTTTGTGCGTTCCGACAAAAACGGCCCGCGCCCTGTTCTTTTCGCCCCGCCGGTGCTATACTGGACAAAAAGGAGATGAACGCATGGACTCTGTGATCGAATACCGCCGCGCGCTGCACCGCATCCCGGAGCTGGACAGCGACCTCCCGGAGACCACCGCCTTTGTGCGCAGCCGGCTCCAGCCCCTGCGCTGCCAGATCCTGGAGCCGATCCGCAGCAGCGTCTGCGCGTTTTTCGACGCGGGAAAGCCGGAGACCGCCGCTTTCCGCGCGGATATGGACGCTCTGCCGGAGACGGAGGAGACGGGACTTCCCTACGCTTCGGAGCATCCGGGAAAAATGCACGCCTGCGGCCACGACGGACACACCGCCATGGCGCTGGCGCTGGCGGAGTACGTCAGCGCCCATCTGGAGGAGCTGCCCCGCAACGTGCTGTTCCTCTTTCAGCCCGCTGAGGAGACCACCGGCGGCGCCGCCCGCCTGTGCGAGACGGGCATTCTGGAGCGGCGGCGGGTCCGCCGGGTGTTCGGACTGCATCTCTGGCCGGGGCTTCCCGCCGGGAGCGTCTGGGCCAAGCCCGGCCCGCAGATGGCTCGCTCCAGCGAGGTCAGCATCCGCATCACCGGCCGCAGCGTCCACATCTCCCGAGCCGCCGAGGGCCGGGACGCGCTGCTGGCGGCGGTGAAGCTGATCGAATCCGCCATGGAGATGGAGCGGACCGCCCTCCCGCCGGAGGAACCGCGGGTCCTGCGCTTCGGCAAGCTGACCGCAGGTGACGCCCGGAACGTGGTCAGCGGCCACGCGGAGCTGCTGGGCAGCCTGCGCTCCTTTTCCGACGCGGCCTTCGCCCTGCTGCGCAGGCGGCTGGGGGAGGTCTGCAATCAGGTGGAGCGCTCCACCGGCTGCGACGTGAAGCTCCACCTCAGCGAGGGCTATCCCCCCGTCTGGAACCACGAGGGCCTGTTTGAAACGGTCCGGGCCGGACTGGGCGCGGACGCGCCCGCCCTGCTGCCCCAGCCCGCGCTGGCGGCGGAGGACTTCTCCTTTTATCAGCAGTGCGCCCCCGGCGTATTCTTCTTCCTCGGCGTGGGGGACGCCGCGCCGCTGCACGCCAGCACCTTTGCCTTTGACGACGAGCTGGTGCTGCCCAAGGGCGTGGAGTTTCTGAAGAAGCTCCTCTATCTTCCCTGAGCGGAAGCCGCCCCAAGGCAGCCGCTTCCCTCCAACAGGACTAAAAAAACAGGGCCGGGACCCAAATGGGTCCCGGCCCTGCTGTTCACTTTGCTCCGTCCACCGGAGAGAGCAGGCGGCGCACTGTCTCCGCGTCTGCGGAGATCTGGGCCTTCAGCGCGTCCAGCGAGTCGAAGCGGATCTCGTCCCGCAGGCGGCTGTGAAACTCCAGCCGGACGGTCTGGCCGTACAGGTCGCCGTCAAAGTCCAGCAGAAACGTCTCCACCGTCACGTCCGATCCGTTGTGGACGGTGGGGCGGGTCCCCACGTTGGTCACGCCCATCAGCTCCTGCCCGTCCGGCAGGCACGCTCTGGCGGCGTAAACGCCGTGGCTTGGCGTCAGCACATGGGGCGGGACCGTCAGGTTGATGGTGGGGATGCCGATGGTCCGGCCGATCCGCCGCCCGTGGCGGACCGTCTGGGACAGGACGTGGGGGTGGCCCAGAAACTCCGCCGCCCGCTCCATCTGCCCCAGCTCCACCAGACGGCGGATGTACGTGGAGCTGACGGTGATGCCTGCCCGCTCTACCTTGGGGATGATGTCGCAGCCCACGCCCAGCTCCCGGCATTTCTCCGCCAGCAGCTCCGGCGAACCCTGATTCTTGTATCCGAAATGATGGTCGTGCCCCGCCACCACATGGACGGCGTGATACCGCTTCACTAAAATCTCCGTCACGAACGCGTCCCACGGCGTGGTCATCATCTCCCGGTCGAAGGGAGCCATCAGCACGTCCTCGATGCCGTACAGCCGCCGGATCAGGTCCCGCCGGTCCTCCGGGGAGTTGAGCAGCGGGCATGGAACGCCCGTGACCGCCTCCTTGGGCGCGCGGTCAAAGGTGAATACCGCGGGCGTGCAGCCCCGGCGGGCGGCCTCCTCCGCCGTCCGCCGCAGCAGCGCCCCGTGTCCAAGATGCACGCCGTCGAAAAAGCCCAGCGCGATCACTCGTTCTTTCATAGTTCCGTTACGCTCCAAAAAAATTCTTGATCGAGGTCAGCGTTCCGCCCGCCGCGGTGGAAAGGCACAAAAACTCGCCCTCAAGGCCGTACACCCGGTACGTCCCGTCCGCAAGGCCCTTTGCCGTCAGGGGGTTGCCGTGGCGGCAGCGTTCCTCCTGCCGGGGGGAGGAGACCGTATAGGCGGGATAAGCGGCGAAATACCGGTCCGTGGGCAGCAGCAGCGCCTCGCCCCGCTCCTGCACCTCCTCCAGCGTCACGGCCTGCGCCAGCGTGAAGCCCGCGGCCATGGTCCGCCGCAGAGAGGACATACACCCGCCGCAGCCCAGTGCCTGCCCGATGTCGTGGCAGAGGGTGCGGATGTACGTCCCCTTGGAGCAGACGCAGCGCAGCGTGAAGTCCGCGGGGCCGGTCTGCTCCAGAAGCTCCAGCTCATAGATCGTGACGGGGCGGGGTTTCCGCTCCACCTCGCCGCCCCGGCGGGCCACGTCGCAGAGCTTTTTCCCGTTGATCTTGATGGCGGAGTACATGGGCGGGAGCTGCAGGATCTCCCCGGTGAACCGGGACAGGACCGCCGCCAGCTCCTCTTTGGAGACGCGGACCTCCCGCGTTTCCTGGGCCGTTCCGGTCACGTCCTGCGTGTCCGTCACCAGTCCCAGCCGCAGGCCCGCCACATATTCCTTCTTTCCCTTTTCCGCAAACTCCACCGCCCGGGTGGCCCGGCCCACGAACACCGGCAGAACGCCGGTGGCCATGGGGTCCAGCGTCCCGGCGTGGCCGATCTTTTTCTCCCGCAGGATGCCCCGCAGCTTCGCGCACACGTCCATGCTGGTCCAGTCCGCGGGCTTGTCGATGATGATGATTCCGTTCGGCATAAGGACGCTCCAATCAAAAAGGATGGGGACGCGGGGCCTTATCCGCCCGTCTCCTGCACGGCGCGGATGGCGCCCAGAACGGCGGCGCGGGCCTCCTCCAGCGTGCCGCTGACGGTGGCTCCGGCGGCCGCCGCGTGTCCGCCGCCGCCCAGACGGGCGCAGACGGAGCAGGCGTTGATCCGCTCTCCGGTGCGCACGGAGAACTTCCACACGTCCGGCCGCAGCTCCCGCATGGTCACGGCGCAGTCCACGCCCTCGATCTGCCCGCCCAGCGCGCTGAGATCCTCGGCGTCGCTCTCGTCGGCGTCCACCCGCTCCATCAGGGAAATCGGAACCTTCAGCACCGCCACGCGGCCCTCGTCGTAAAACTCCATGTTGGCCAGCATATCGCCCTCCAGCGCCATGCGCTTCCGGCTCTTGGTGCGGAAGAATATCTTGTTCACCGCCCGGAAGTCGATGCCGGTCTCCATCAGCGCCGCCGCCACCCGGTGGGTGCTGGGGGTGGTATTGCTGTACTGGAAACAGCCGGTGTCCGTGGAGACGGCCACATACAGCGGCAGCGCCGTCTCAGCCGTGACCGGCCCCAGCTGGCAGAGGATGTCGTAAATCAGCTCGCCGCAGGCCGCGGCCTCGGGCCGGACGATGTTTGCCGCCGCGAAGCGCTCAAAGGACGGGTGGTGGTCGATGGCCAGGTCGATCCGGTCCCGGTAGGGCTGGGCGTTGTCCGGCAGCAGACCCCGCGAGGCGATGTCCGTGGACACCACGTACTTCGGTGCAAAGCCCTCCGGCGCCTCGCAGGGGGCGAAATAGGGCGCGGTGGTGCGGGTCTGGCCGGGGTTGGGCAGCAGGTACGCCCGCTTGCCCAGCGCCCGCAGCGCAAGGCACAGCGCCGATGCGCAGCCCACGGTGTCCCCGTCGGGCCGGATGTGGGTCAAAATCAGCACGTCGTCCATCTGCCGCAGCAGCGCGGCGGTCTCCTTGACGGTCAGATCGCTCATACGTCCTCCTGTCCGCCGCTCTTGCGCTCCACATCCCGCAGAAGCTCCAGAATGTGCGCGCCGTGCTCAATGGAATCGTCCGCCGTGAACTGCAGCTCCGGCGTGTAGCGCAGGCGCAGGGCCGCGCCCAGCTCCCGGCGCAGGAAGCCCGCGGCGGACTTCAGGCCCTTGACGGCCTCCTTCTCCTGCGTCTTGTCCAGCGCGCTGACGTATACCTGCGCATAGCGCAGGTCCGGCGTGGTGCTCACCCGGGTGACGGAGAGCATCCCCGCGCCGCTGACGCGGGGGTCCTTCAGGCTGCGGATCTGCGCCGCCAGCTCCCGCTGGATCTCCTCGTTGATCCGGCCGATGCGATTGCTTGCCATAAAACGCTCCCTTCTGCGGATCGCTCCGCGGAAAACGCCCGCCGACGCAAAAGCCGCCTTGCCCAGCGGGCGCATACGCAAAGCGGCGGAGGGACGGCGACCGCGCGCCGCCCCTCCGTATTCTGCCCGTTACCGGGGGATCTCCTCCATAATGAAGCCCTCGATCACGTCGCCTTCCTTGAGGTCGTTGAACTTTTCCACCGTCAGGCCGCACTCGTAGTTGGTGCCGACCTCCTTGACGGAGTCCTTGAACCGCTGGAGGGAGCCGAGCTTGCCGTCGTGGATCACGATGCCGTCCCGCACCACGCGCACGTCGCAGTCGCGGGTCAGCTTGCCGTCCTGCACGTAGCAGCCGGCCACCGTGCCGACGGAGGAGACCTTATAGGTCTGGCGCACCTCGGCGTGGCCGATGACCACCTCGCGGAACTTGGGCGCCAGCATGCCCTTCATGGCGGACTCGATCTCGTCGATGCAGTCGTAGATCACGCGGTACATCCGCATATCCACGTTCTGGCGTGCCGCGCCATCCCGGGCGGCGGCGTCCGGCCGGACGTTGAAGCCAACGATGATGGCTCCCGTGGAGGCGGCCAGCATCACGTCGGACTCGTTGATGGCGCCCACACCGCCGTGGATCACGCGGACGTTGACCTCCTCGTTGCTGAGCTTTTCCAAAGACGCGCGGACGGCTTCCACGCTGCCCTGCACGTCGGCCTTGACGATCAGGGCCAGCTCCTTGCGCTCGCCGGCCTGGATCTGGTCGAACAGGTTCTCCAGCGAGACCTTCTGGACCGGCGCGGCGGACTTGAGCTTCTCCTCCGCCTTGCGCTGCTCCACCAGCTCGCGGGCCATGCGCTCATCGGCCACCACGTTGAAGGTGCAGCCTGCGGTGGGCGCCTCGGAAAGGCCGGCGATCTCCACGGGGACGGAGGGTCCGGCCTGCTCCAGCCGCTTGCCCTTATAGTCGGTCATGGTGCGCACGCGGCCCACGGCGGTGCCGGCGATAATGGTGTCGCCCTGCTTGAGGGTGCCGTTCTGCACCAGCAGCGTGGCGATGGGGCCGCGGCCCTTGTCCAGCCGGGCCTCGATCACCGTGCCGGAGGCGGCGCGGTTCGGGTTGGCCTTCAGCTCCGCCATCTCGGCGGTCAGCAGGACCATCTCCAGCAGCTTGTCAATGCCGATGTTCTTCTTGGCGGAGATGGGGCAGCAGATGGTGTCGCCGCCCCAGTCCTCGCAGACCAGACCGTATTCGGTGAGCTGCTGCATGACCCGGTCCGGATTGGCGGCGGGCTTGTCGATCTTGTTGATGGCCACCACAATAGGGATGTTGGCGGCCTTGGCGTGGTTGATGGACTCCACAGTCTGGGGCATGATGCCGTCGTCCGCAGCCACCACCAGAATGGCGATATCCGTGATCATCGCGCCGCGGGCGCGCATGGAGGTGAACGCCTCGTGGCCCGGCGTGTCCAAAAACGTGATGGGCCGCCCGTCCAGCTGGACCTGATAGGCGCCGATGTGCTGAGTGATGCCGCCGGCCTCGCCCTCGGCGACGGAGGTGTTGCGGATGGCGTCCAGCAGGGAGGTCTTGCCGTGGTCCACGTGGCCCATGACCACCACCACGGGCGCGCGGGGGACCAGCTCCTCCGGCTTATCCTCGTGGTCGTCGATCAGGCGCTCCTCGATGGTGACGGTGACCTCGTGCTCCACCTTGCAGTTGAACTCCATGGCCACCAGCGCGGCGGTGTCATAGTCGATGATCTGGGGCAGGGAGGCCATGATGCCGTTTTTCATCAGCACCTTGACGACCTCCGCGCCGGTCTTTTTCATGCGGGAGGCCAGTTCGCCAACGCTGATCTCGTCGGGGATGGAGACCTTGAGCGGCGCTTTCTTGGCGATCTCCAGCTGAAGGCGGCGCATCCGCTCCTGCTCGTCCTGACGGCGCTTGTTGGAGAACTGCCCGCCGGGGCCGGGACGGCGGTTGGAATTGTTGTTGTGGAACTTCTGCCGGTTGCCGGAGGGCGCCTGCATCCGCTTGGCCTTTTCCGGGGCCATCTGCTCCAGACGCTCGTCGTACTTGGCAAGGTTCACGTCGCCGCCCTTGCGGGTGTCCACCACCTTCTTCTGGGGCACGCGGGTGGTGGGCTGGGCCAGCACCGGCTTGTTGGCCGGAGCCGCGCCCTGCTTGGCGGGAACCGCCTGAGCGGCGGGCTGCTGCGCCGCCGCGTTCTTCTGCTGGGCGGGCTGCTGCGCCGCCGCATTCTTCTGCTGGGCGGGCTGCTGCGCCGCCGGGGCGGGAGCGGGCTGCTCCTGCTTTTTCGGCTCCCGGTAGGTATCGGCAAAGATCTCCTCAATGCCGGAGGCCGGGTGCGTCTGAGTCAGGGACTCAAACACCAGCGAAAGCTGCTCGTTGGTCAGCGCCTGCATGTTGCTCTTGGGCGCCTCGCCGTATTTGCCGAGGATCTCCATCACGTCCTTGTTGCTCATGCCAAAATCCTTGGCCAGCTCCCGGACTCTGTACTTATTCACTGCGCTCGTACTCAATAAAGCCACCTCCATCGTTCGCTTGCGAGGGGGGACGCCGCCGTCTCCTCTCTGCGGCCCGCGCCGCCGGGCCAAGGACGCTTATCCCGCTCACAGGCGGAAAAGCGATCTATCTCTCGCCGCGCCGCGGCGAAGCAGAGGACGGCGCGTCCTCCGCTGAACCCCCGGACGGGGGAGTATTTTCAGTCGTGCTTTTTGGGGAAGGAGCCTTTCCCGTGCTTCACCGGGCGGCTGTGGGAAAACCGGCCCGCAGGCTTGCCGTAAGGCTTCCCACCGTAAGGCTTCCGGTCCGAAGCGCCGCCGTAGGGCTTCCGTTCACCGCCCGCTTTCGCATTGGAAAACGGCTTGCGCTCGCCATAGGATTTCCCACCATAAGGCTTCCGCTCGCCGGTGGGCTTTGTGCCGTAAGGCTTTCCGGCCCGGGACTTCCCGTCCGCCCGCTCCGCGGACTTTCCGTAAGGCTTCCGCTCATCATAGGGTTTTCCGGCATAGGGCTTCCGCTCCGCGGGCTTTCTCCCGGAGGGGCCGCTGCCCTTGACGGGCTTTTCGGCCGGCTCCTGCGGAACCGCCGCCTTCACCTCGCCGGGACGGCGCTTTTTGCCCCGGCGGAGATTCTTCTCGTGGAGCGCCTGCTCCGTTCTGCGCTGGGCGGCCCGCTGGGCCTTGACCTCCAGCCGCTGCGCCGCATCGCCATAGGTCTGTGGATCGCCGTCCGCCAGACGTCGGGCGACGGCGCAGGCAAAGCCCACGTCCGTGATCCCCGCCAGCGCGCAGCTCTCGCGGCCGACCGCGCGGCCCAGCTCCTCCTTGGTAAAGGGAACGCTCACCAGAATGCACTGGCCCATCTGGGCGAAATGCTCCGCGCGGCGGGCGGTGTTCTCCGCCGCGTCCTGCGCCAGCAGCAGAAGGCGCACATCCCGCGCCCGGGCCGCGGACTCCACCGGCTCCTCGCCGGCCTCCAGCATCCCGGCCCGCTTGCACAGGCCCAGCGTGGACAGCAGCTCCTTACTCATCGGCTCCGCCTCCCAGCTGACGCTCCATGGTGTCGTAGACCTCCGGGGGGATCTGGGTCTCAAAGGCCCGCTCCAGCGCCCGGGACTTTCTGGCCCGGCGCAGGCACTCCACATCCGGGCAGACATACGCGCCCCGGCCGGGCATCCGGCCCTTTTCGTCCAGCGAGATCACGCCCTCCGGGGACTTGACCACCCGGATCAGCGCCTTCTTGTCCTTCATCTCCCGGCAGCCGACGCACTGGCGCTGCGGGATCCTGCGCACCTTTGGCATGGCGCTCCCTCCGTTCCCCGATTATTCTCCGTCCTGCTCCGCGTCCTGCGGCTCCTGCGCGGCGGGCGCGTCCTGAGCGTCCTGCGGCTCGTCCTCCTCGTGATAGCTCTCCGGCTTGATGTCGATCTTATAGCCGGTCAGGCGGGCGGCCAGACGGGCGTTCTGCCCCTCCTTGCCGATGGCCAGAGAGAGCTGATCGTCCGGCACCAGCACGCGGCAGCTCTTGCCCTCCTCCGCCATGATGACGTCCACCACGTCGGCGGGCGCCAGCGCGGCGGCGATGAACACGGCGGGGTCCTCGCTGTACTTGACGATGTCGATCTTCTCGCCCCGCAGCTCGGCCACGATGTTCTCCACCCGCTGGCCCTTGGGGCCGACGCAGGCGCCGATGGGGTCCACGTTCTCGTCGTTGGACCAGACGGCCATCTTGGTGCGGCTGCCGGCCTCCCGGGCGATGGAGCGGATCTCCACCGTCCCGTCGAAGATCTCGGGGACCTCCAGCTCGAACAGGCGCTTGACAAGGCCCGGATGGGTCCGGGAGATCAGCACCTGCGGCCCGCGGGTGGAGCGGCGGACCTCCACCACGTACACCTTGATGTGCATACCCTCCACCAGCTCTTCGCCGGGGACCTGCTCGCCGGCCATCAGCAGCGCCTCGGTGGACTCCGTGCCGGTGCCGATGCGCAGGGAGGCGTTTCCGTTCCGGGGGTCGATGCGGGTGACCACGCCGGTGAGGATCTCGTGCTGCTTGGAGTTGAACTCGTCGTACACCTGACCGCGCTCGGCCTCCCGCAGCCCCTGAATGATGACCTGCTTGCCGTTTCCGGCGGCGATGCGGCCGAAGTCCGTGTTGTCCACGGGGACGTTGATGACGTCGCCGATCTCATACTTGGCGGAGAGCTTCTTGGCCTCCTCCAGCGGCATCTCGTTGAAGGGGTCCACATAGTCCTCCTCGTCCACCACGGTTTTCTGGACGAACATCTTCAGCGTCCGGTGCTCCACGTCCACGTCCACGATCACGTTGTCCACCTGATCCTTGCAGTCCCGCTTATAGGCGGTGGTCAGCGCCTGCACGATCTTATCCAGCATAAAGCTCTGGGGGATGCCGCGCTCTTTTTCGATCAGCTCCAGCGCGGTGAAGATCTCCCCGCAGTTCATCCCGGCGGGTTCCTTCTGCTTCTTGCCTCTCATTGCCTGCACTCCTTTTATTATGATACGGTCTCTTTCGTTTTTTTCCTCTTTCGGTCAGGAAAACTCCACCCGCAGACGCACCAGCGCGGTGTCCGCCTTTTCAAAGACGGTCTCCTGTCCGCCCACGCTCACCGTCACGGTACCCGTGGCCTCGTCATAGCCCGTCAGCGTTCCGGCAAACTCCTTGCGCCCGTCCCGGTTGCGGTAGAGCTTGACGGTGACGGGGCTGCCCATGAAGCGGGCAAAGTCGCCGGGGCGCTTGAGCGCCCGCTCCGCGCCCGCGGAGCCGACCTCCAGCGTGTAGCTGCCCTCGATGGGGTCCGCCTCGTCCAGCAGGTCGGAGAGCCGCCGGGACACCGCCTCGCAGTCCAGGATGTCCACGCCGCCCTCCTTGTCCAGCAGGACCCGCAGATACCACGTTCCGGCCTCCTTCACGTATTCCACGTCCCAGAGCGTGCAGCCCCGCTCCGCGATGACGGGGGCCGCCAGCTCCGCGGTCAGCTCGGTGATCTTCTTCATGGAAACGCCTCCCTCTCCCGCCGGACCGGTCCGGCGTGCTTCTCCAGTTTTTTGCAGTCGGTGCTTTTGCAAAAAGGCCAATAAAAAGAGCGGACACAAGGTCCACTCCACTCAGCCCACAATACTACCATACATAACGTACCACGTTCCGTCCCGGAAATCAAGCATTTTCTTTGCGTTTTCAGAGAAATTCCGGTAAAAAGGAGACGAAACCGGAGCGCTGTGCGCGCCCCGGCTCCGTTTTCCCCGCCGTCAGCCCAGATAACCGGGAACGGCGATGTCCGCCGTCACCTCCGCCGGAATGGCGAACTCCGTCACGCCCATATACATGGGTGCCACGTCGCCCTCGTTGAACACGATGACCAGCTCGCCGTCCGCATTGACGTAAAATGCCGCGTCCGGGTCCAGCGCGGTGAAGTTCCACTCCTCCACCTCGCCGTCCAGCCAGTAGATCACGCCCTCGTCCGCGTCCATCTGCGCGCGCATCTGGCGCTGGATCTCCGCCGTCAGCACGTCCAGATACCCGCTATCCGCCCGGAACAGGTTGCCCAGCTTCAGAATGCGCCCCGTCCGCTTGTCCACGTCGTAGATCCGCACAGACTCCACGCCGTTGGCCATGACCACCGTCTTGTTGAACCGCAGGGCGAAGATGGAATCGCTGTCCGTGGCCACCGTATAGCTCAGGTCCACCTGATAGGCTGCCTCGCCCGTGTCCATCACCGCCGCGTCCTTTTCGTACTCGGCAATGATCGCGTCGGTATACGCCTTGATCTCGTCGTTGAGCGCTCCGCCGTTTTCCACCTCCGGAACGTCCACGCTGGCGCCCACCAGCTCGCCCCGCCGGTCCTCGTAGGAGCGGAACGTCACCACCCGCGTGATGGCCCCCAGCAGGGGGATCTGCTCCATGGCCCCGGCCACGCCCGGGCCGGAATTGGCCAGCGCCGTCACCGTCAGCAGCGCGGCGGCGCACATGCCCGCCGCCCGCCGCAGGCCGCGGCGCAGGCGCGCTCTGCGCCACGCCCGGGCCATGGCGGACCGGACCCGGAAATCCAGCTCCTCCGGAACGGGGACGGACTGATAGGCGCGCTTCATCTCCTCCAGCCGCTCCGCTCCGCTCCAATGCTCGTCATGCTCCATGATACGGACCTCCCTCCGTCAATCTGATCTTCAGCTTTTTCAGGCTCCGGTACAGGACCGTTTTTACCGTGTTCAGGTTCTCGCCGGTCACGTCGGCGATCTCCTGCAGCTTCAGATCCTCGAAAAATCGGAGCACCACCACGGTCCGCTCCCGCTCGTCCAGCGCGTCCAGCGCCCGCAGCGTGTCCAGATCGCGGTAAGCATCCTCCCGCCCCGTCTCCGGCAGCTCCTGCGCCGCCGTCTCCCGGCCCCGCCGGCGCAGAACGTCCAGCGCCGCGTTCACCGTGATGCGGAATAACCAGCTTCTGGACGCGCCGCCGCTTTTCAGGGCGTCCGCCCCGGCGATGGCCTTGCAGGCGCTCTCCTGCACCACATCCATGGCGTCGTCCCGGTTTTTGACGTAGGCGAACGCCAGCCGGTACATGGCGGGATAGAGCAGCAGGACCTGCTCCTCCACCTGTTTTCTCTGATGCTCCGAACTCATTTGAAAAGCTCCTCTCAAAAGCGCGCAGGCCGGACCGCGCGCGCCGGCGCGTCCCTTGCGCTTCCTCAGATAAGACGGCGGGGCGGGCCGGAAAGTTTTCCGCCCGCCCCGAAAATTCACGCGCCCCGCCGCAGCCGCCGCAGGCCGCAGGCCGTCAGGAATACCAGCAGATCCGCCGCCACCACCGTGGCGCCCACCGGCGTGGAATAGAGAAACGAGACCGTCAGCCCCGCGCAGAAGCAGACCACCGCCGTGGCCGCCGCGCACAGCACCACGCCCCGGAAGCTGCGGAACAGGCGCATGGCCGTCAGCGCCGGGAAGATGATGAGCGACGAGATGAGCATGGCCCCCATCATCCGCATCCCCAGCACGATGGTCAGCGCCGTGAGAACGGACAAAAGGGTGTTGTACAGCTCCACCCGCACGCCGGTGGCCCGGGCGAAGCTCTCGTCAAAGGTGACGGCGAAGAGCTTGTGGTAAAACAGCAGATACAGTGCCAGCACCGCCGTGCACACGGCGGCGGACAGGATCACGTCCGCCCGGGTCATGGCCAGCACGCTGCCGAACATATAGTTGTCCACGTCCGTGGTCATGCCGGTGGTCAGCGAGATCACCAGCACGCCCACCGACAGCGCCGACGCGCTGACCACCGCGATGGCCGCGTCGCTGCCCATGCGGCTGCCGGACCCGGCCAGCCGCAGCAGGAAGAACGCCGCCAGGATCACCACCGGGATGGAAAAATACAGCGGCGTCAGCCCCAGCGCCGCCGCCACCGCCAGCGCGCCGAAGGACACGTGGGACAGTCCGTCGCCGATCATGGAATACCGCTTGAGCACCAGCGGCACGCCCAGAAGCGCCGCGCACAGGCTGACGAGGACGCCCGCCGTCAGCGCCCGCTGCATAAAGGGCCACGAAAACATTTCCAGCAGCATCATCACGTCTCCTCCCTTCTGAAGCGGCGGCCCTCCGGCGAGCGGTAGTAATCCTCCACCGTGCCGTAAAACCAGCTCTTGCCGCCGATGTGCAGCACCGTCCGGGCATTTTCCAGCGCGGCGCGCAGATCGTGGGTCACCATGACCACCGCCATCCCCTCTTTTTCGTTGAGATAGCGCAGCGTTTTATAAAGGTCCTGCGCCGCCGCCGGGTCCAGCCCCGTGATCGGCTCGTCCAGAATGAGCAGGCGGCTGGCGGCGCACAGCGCCCGGGCCAGCAGCGCCCGCTGCTGCTGCCCGCCGGACAGCTCCCGGTAGCACCGGTCCTTCAGCTCCAGAATGCCCAGCTTACCGATGGCCTGAAGCGCCTCGGTCTTTTGGGCGGCGGTGTAAAAAAAGCGGAAGCCCCGCCGGTTGAGAAAACCGGAGAGCACCACCTCGTACACTGTGGCGGGGAAATCCTTCTGCGCCTGCGTCTGCTGGGGAAGATAGCCCACCGCGCCGCTTTTCAGCTCCGGCGCCCGCTCGATAACGCCCTCCATCGGCTCCAGAAGGCCCAGAAGGCCCTTCATCAACGTGGACTTTCCGGATCCGTTCTCCCCCACCACGCACAGATAGTCTCCCGCGGCGATCCGCAGGTCCAGTCCGGAGAGCACCGCCCGGCCCTCATAGCCCAGCGCCGCGTCCCGGCAGACGATCAGCTCATTGGCCTCCATCCGGCCCCTCCTTTTCCGCGCAGGACGCGCACAGGCCGGAAAACAGCGTCCGGCGGTGGTTGACCGTGAAGTGGTGCTCCCGCTGCAGATGCTCGTAGAGCGGCTGGAGATGGGTGCAGTCCAGATGGATGATCCGCCCGCAGCGCTCGCACTTGAGCAGCAGGCAGTCCTGCTGCCGGTCCCCGTCCGGGTGGCTGCAATACTGATAGTACGCGCCCTCCTCCGTGTTGACCTTGTGGACGTAGCCCGCCGTCTCCAGCTTTTCAAGCTGGCGGTACACCGTGGCAAGGCCCACCGGCCGGCCGCTGCGGCGCAGCTCCGCCGCCAGATCCGCCGCCGAAACGGGCTGATCCCTCCGGGTTTCCAGACACGTCAGGATCGCCTGCTGCTGCTTTGTGGAATAGGGCATAGACGGCCCTCCTTTTTGAAAATGAAAATCATTTTCATATTATAAGCCGTCCCGAAAAAAAGTCAAGCGGTGTGTTTTGCTGTTGCAAACGGCGGCGCAACAGTGTATCTTAAAGGTAAGGCCGGGCGGCGCGCCGCCCGCGCAGCCCGCACGATTTACGCGCCGGACGCTCCGGCGGACGTATGGAGGAGTTATGAAAACAACACTGGTCATCATGGCCGCGGGACTCGGCTCCCGGTACGGCGGCACCAAGCAGGTGGACGGCATCGGCCCCCACGGCGAGATCCTGATGGAATACTCGATCTACGACGCGCTGCGCGCGGGATTCAACAAGGTCGTCTTCATCATCAAGCCGGAGATGGAGCCGCTGATGGAGGAGCTCTGCGGCGGATATCTGCGCAGGCGCACCGCGCTGGACGGCAGCCCGGTGGAGGTGGCTTACGCCTATCAGGATTTTTCCTCTGTTCCGGCTTTCTATGCCATCCCCGCGGGACGGACCAAGCCCTTTGGAACGGTCCACGCCCTGCTGTGCGCGGCGGACGCGGTCCGCGAACCGTTCTGCGTCATCAATGCCGACGATTATTACGGGATCGACGCCTACCGCACGATCTATCAGGAGCTGCTCCGTCTGCCGGAGAGCGGCCGGGGAACCATGGTGGGCTACCGGCTGAAAAACACCGCCAGCCTGCACGGGACGGTCTCCCGCGGCATCTGCTCTGCGGAGGGCGGGAAGCTGCGCTCCATCCGCGAGGCGCTGAAGGTCCAGCTCTACCCGGACGGAACGCTCCGGGATCTGGCCGAGGACCGGGCGCTGGAGCCGGACACGGTGGTGTCCATGAATTTCTGGGGCTTCACGCCCAGCATCTTCCCGGCGCTGCGGGCCTATTTTGAGAACTTCCTGCGCACACAGGCCGGGGACGATCTCAAGGCCGAGTGCCTGCTGCCCGTGATGGTCGGCCACGAGCTGGACGCCGGGCGGCTGGAGGTCACGGTCCTCCAGTCCGCAGACCGCTGGTTCGGCATGACCTATCACGAGGACCGCGCCCGCGTGGCGGAGGAGCTGAAAAAGCTCCATGACGCCGGGGCCTATCCCGAAACGCTGCGAGGCTGATCCGCCCAAGCGCAGCATACCGTCTTACCGACCCGCAGCCGGCGTCCTCTGGACGCCGGCTGCGCCGCGCTTCGGCCCTCCCAGCGGAAGCGTCCGCTCCGGGACCGGCGGACGTCCTCCGGGGCGGTTCTTTCAAAAAAGCGTCTTTGGGCGTGTCTCCGGCGCGTTCTCTGAAAGCGTCCGCCGGTCCCCGGCTCCGCCGCCCGCCCCGCCGCGCATCCCGCTGTCCTGCCGTTCGCTGCCGGCGTCCGGCGCGGGCGGTTTTTTGCGTCCGCCGTCAGCGATAACTCAGGCCAGCCCTCTCCCGCCGCTCCGCTCTGCGGGCGGTTTTTTCCGCGTCCGCCCGGTCAGCCCCGGAAAAGTGCGGGCCGCGCCGCTTTTTTCGCCGGTTTCTGTGAAAAATCTCCGAAAAGTCGTTTGATTTTTCTCCCGGCCATGCTATACTCAAGAAAAGCCGCCCCGCGCCAAAGAGAAGCGCGCCGCCGCCCCCGCGGCGAGCGGCGGCCGGAAGGGGAGAGTGACCGGATGCTTCGCACGGAATACGCGCATTTGAAAAGCTGGAAAAATCAGCCTGCGCGCCGCCCGCTGATCCTGCGCGGGCCGCGTCAGGTGGGGAAAACATGGCTCCTGCGGGAGTTCTGCAAAGTGGAATACGCCGACTGCGTTTACATCGATCTGGAGGACAACGAGCGCATGAGCGCCCTCTTCTCCGAGGTCACCGGCGCGGAGCAGCTCATAACGGGGCTGGAGCTTTACGCCGGGCGGCGCATCGACCCCGCCAGCACGGCGCTGATCCTCGACGAGATCCAAGCAGTTCCCCGGGCGGCGTCCTGCCTGAAGCTGTTTGCCAAGGACGCGCCGCAGTACCACGTTCTCTGCGCCAGCAGCGGGCTGGACGCGCTGCTGCGCACGGGCGCGGACTTCCCGGCGGAGTGGGTGGAGATCGTCAACCTGCACCCGCTGTCCTTCTTCGAGTTTCTGACCGCCGCCGGAAAGGACGAGCTGGTGGAGCTGCTGCGCCAGCGGCGCTACGATCTCACGCCCAGCTACCGGCAGGAGTACGTCAGCTATCTCAAATACTACCTCTTTGTGGGCGGGATGCCGGAGGCGGTGGAAGCGTTCCGCGCGGGCCGGGACTTTGCCGCCGCGCGGGAGGCCCAGCGCCGCGTGCTGTCCGTCTACGAGCAGAGCTTTACGAAATACGCTCCGGCGGACATTCTGCCCCGGATCCGTATGCTCTGGGACAGCATCCCCCGGCAGCTGGACCGGGAGAACCGGAAGTTCGTATTCGGCGCTATGAAGGAGGGCGCGCGGGCGCGGGAATTTGAGCCTGCCCTTTTCTGGCTGACGGACAACGGCCTTGCCCGGGACGTGCACCGCGCCTCCGTTCCGGAGCCGCCGCTGAGCGCCAGCGAGGACCCCCGGGCCTTCAAGCTGTACCTGCCCGACGTGGGGCTGCTGGGCTGCCTTCTGGGCCTGCGGCAGGACGCGCTTCTGGACGGAAACGCGGTGTTCCACGCGTACCACGGAGCCTTGACGGAGCAGTATGTGCTCCAGCAGCTCGACGCGCTGGACCGGCTGGAGATCTGCTACTGGATCGCCCCCCGTGGGACCGCGGAGATCGAATTTCTGGCGGACAACTGCATCCATGCCATCCCCATCGAGGTGGCGGCGGAGCAGAACCTTCAGTCCAAAAAGCTCAAGGTCTTTCGGGAGCGCTTCCAGCCCAAGCAGTCCGTCCGCGTCTCGCTGGCGGATTACCGGCGGGAGCCGGGGCTTTTGAATCTGCCCCTCTGGGCGCTGGAAACGTTCTGAGCCGCCAGATCCATCCATAAAACAGGGCCGCGCCGTCTCCCGTGGGAGACGGCGCGGCCTTTTTGCGCGTTGTGCCGTATATACGGTTTGTCACGGCGTTTTCTCCGCCGCGCGGGGCAGGACGTGTCCGCGGTACGTTTCCGCGTCACAGCTCCCACTGCTGCCCCGTCCGCTCCACGGGCAGGACCGTCTTTGCCCACTGGGGATACGCCCGCAGGAACGACGCCGTGGGGCGGTAGTCCTCCCACTGGTGCATGGGGATGAGCCGCTCCACCTGAGCCAGCTCCAGAAGATACCGGACGCCCCAGTCCGCCGCGCCCTCCAGCCGGGGGTCCAGCGGGGCAAGGGCAAGGTCGATCCGGCGGCCCCGCAGCGGCTCGATAAACCGCTTGAAGTCCGCCTCCATGTTCCGGTTCCACGCCTTGTCCTCGCCCTCCCAGTGCCACCAGTTCAGGTCGCCGGCGTGATAGACCGTCCTGCCGCCGCAGGTGACGAGAAACGCCACGCCCTCGTCGGTGGACTTGAGCGTCTCCACCGTCACGCCGTCCAGTGGCGCGGCCGTCTCGTTTTCACGGACGCTGACGCATTTTTCCGCCGTTTCGGCACTCACGCCCCACTTGTTGAGGTTCCGCTCCGTGAGCCGGATGTCCCGGCTGAGCACGAAGCGGACCTGGCGCTTTCCGTCGTCCAGCGAAAAAACGCGGGGGTCGAAGTGGTCCGGATGGCGGTGGCTGGCAAAGCACAGAAGGGGCTTATCCGGCAGAGGCGGAAGCTCGCCCTTCCACCAGTCGAACAGCAGGCAGACGTTCTCCAGCTCCACCAGAAAGCCGCTGTGGGCGATGAATGTGACGCGCATCACCGGAACTTCACCGCCGTGCCGTAGGCCACCACCTCCGCGGCCCCCTGCATCACGGAGGAGGACGCGTACCGCAGCCCAACCACCGCGTCCGCGCCCAGCGCCTGCGCCGCGTCCGCCATCCGCTTGGTGGCGATGCCCCGGGCCTCGTTGAGCATCTCGGTATACCCGGTGATCTCGCCGCCCACCAGCGTTTTCATGCCCGCCATGAAGTCCCGGCCCAGATTCTTGCTGTATACCACCGTGCCCTTCACCGTGTCCAGCGCCTCATACTCCTGTCCTGGGATTGTCTCAATGGTCAAAATTTTCATTTCCGCTTCCTCCTGTTTTCGTTTTAAGAAATATGTGCATATGCGGATATGCAGACGCCTGTCAGAACCGCCGTGCGTCGTCCTCCTCCCGCCGTCCGATCTCCCGCAGCCGCTGGGCCAGTGCGATGGCCACGCCCACGATGACCACGGCGGGAATGGCCAGGATCAATCCCAGCACCGGCAGCGGCGGCGCGCCCGCAGGGTCCGTCTTCACCGCCCACGCCACCAGCCAGATCACGCCCAGCATCAGCACCGCCATCACCGCCGCGCAGATCAGCGGCGCGGCGTAACGCCGGCGCACATCGTGCTTCTGTCCGTCCATAAACGTCGTTCCCTCCTGCTCCATTTTTTCCAGCCGATCCAGCTCCGCCGCCGCATCCAGCTCGTCCAGCGTGGCGCCCTCCTCCGCCAGCCTGCCGCACACCGCCCGGGCCTTGGTCAGATTCTCCACGTCCCGGTCGATGGCCACCTGATGGCGGTGCATGGCGTCCGCCACCGTCAGCCGTCCGCTCTGAAGGCGGCGGATCTCCTCGATGGGCACGCCCAGCTTGCGCAGCAGCTTGATCTGCCGCAGCGTCTCCACGTCCGCCTCCGCATAGTCGCGGTATCCGTTCTCACTGCTGCGCCGGGGCGCCAGCAGTCCCTCCGCCTCATAAAAGCGGATGTTCTTTTTCGTCACGCCCACCAGGCGCTCCACCTCGTTGATCCGCACGGGCGATCCCTCGCTTTCTGTTCCTATCCTATACTTTCCAGCCGGTGGAAGGTCAAGGGTTTTCTGAAAATTTTCAAAAAAACTCCCACGCCGCCCCGGGATATGCTATACTGGAGTATGACAGAAAATCAACCGTCCGCGGCAGGGGGCTTCTCCGCCGCCGCGCCGGAGCAGGAGCTTATGATACCATGCCGCAGGCCAGTCTGACAACCCTTCCCCCCATCACCGCGCCGCTTCTGGCGTGGTACCGCGCCAACGCCCGCCCCCTGCCGTGGCGGGAGACACAGGACCCGTACCGCATCTGGGTGTCGGAGATCATGCTCCAGCAGACCCGCGCCGCGGCGGTGATTGGCTATTACCGGCGGTTTCTGGAGACCTTTCCCTCGGTGGAAGCTCTGGCGGACGCGCCGGAGGAGCGGCTGATGAAGCTCTGGGAGGGGCTGGGCTATTACAGCCGGGCCAGAAATCTCCAAAAAGCGGCCCGGACCGTCGTCCGCCAGTTCGGCGGGCGGTTCCCCGCTGAATACGGCGCGCTGCTCTCCCTCCCCGGCGTGGGGGAGTATACCGCCGCCGCCGTGGCCTCGGCGGCGTTCGCCCTGCCGGAGCCTGCGGTGGACGGAAACGTGCTGCGGGTGGTCACGCGGCTGGCGGACTGGGGCGCGGACATCGCAGACGTGAAAACGAAGCGGGCCGTGCGGGAGGCGCTGCGCCCCGCCGTGCCGGACCGAGCGGAGGACATCCGCGTGTTTAATCAGGCGCTGATGGAGCTGGGCGCGGTGGTCTGCGGGCCAAACGGCCCGCCGAAGTGTCCGCTCTGCCCGCTGGCGGACATGTGCCTTGCCCGTCGGGCGGGAACGGCGGAGCTGCTGCCCGTGAAGTCCGCCAAAAAGCCCCGGCGGACGGAGGAGCGGACGGTATTCCTGTTCCTTCAGAATGGAAAAACCGCCCTGCGCCGCCGGCCGGACAGCGGACTTCTGGCGGGGCTTTGGGAGTTTCCCAGCGCGGACGGCGCGCTCAGCGCCGCCGAGGCGGCGGCGCAGGCCGCCCGGTGGGGGCTGACGCCGGCGGAATGGCGCAGGAGTCTCACCGCGAAGCACATCTTCACCCATGTGGAATGGCACATGACGGGCTACGTGCTGGAGGTCTCCGGCACAGGGCCGGAGGACTTTTTCTGGGCGGACGGCCCCGCACTGGACACGCTGGCCGTGCCCTCCGCCTTTTCCCGCTTCGTGCGGGAGGCGCGGGCCGCCCTCTCCGGCCAGGGCCTGTCCGATCCCTGACGAACAACGCGCCGCGGCGCGGGCCGCGGGCGGAAGCGAGGTGTTTTGTATGCAGGTGACTCTGGAGCCGGCCTATGAGCAGCCGGAGGTCATGCGGGCCATGATTCAGGAATATGTGGACGCGCTGGTGATGACCGCGCCGCCCTTTGCCTCCTGCTTTCAGGAGCGGCACTGCGAGGCGGAGCTGGCCAATCTCCGCCAGCGGTACGGAAAGCCGGACGGACGGCTGTATCTGGCCCGGGTGGACGGCGCTCCGGCGGGCTGCGCCGCGCTGCGCAGGCTGAACGACCGGACCTGCGAGCTGAAGCGGCTGTACGTCCGCCCCCGGTTCCGCCGCCGGGGCGTGGGCCGGAAGCTGGCGGAGCGGCTGACCGCCGACGCGCGGGAGATCGGCTACCGCTATATGGAGCTGGATACGCTGCCCATGCTGCCGGAGGCCATGCGCCTGTTCCGCTCCATGGGCTTTTACGAGATCCCCGCCGGCCGCGAAGCCGCCATGCCGCAGTCCATTTTTATGCAGCTCCTGCTCTGACGCAGGGGCGGAAAGGAGCGCGCCATGCCGATCTGGGACCGAGACGACGAAGAGAGCGAGTGGGTCAAGTATCAGAAAACCAAGCGCCCCCAGCCGGAGAGCCGGGAGGATCTCTCCCCTCCGGAGCCGGACGGGGCGGAGGACGGCGAACCCACCCCCAAAAAGGCGGAGGGCGTTCTGGAGCGGCTGCGGGGCGTGTTCCGCTCCCGCAGGGAGCCGGAGCCGGAGGGCCCGCCGGAAAAGTGCCCGTGGTGCGGGAAGGACGCCCGAAAGGGCTATCTCCGCGGCGGGCGGGACAGCATTCACTGGTCTTTAGAAAAGCCCGGACTTTTCAGCAGTCTGTCCGCCGGTCTGGTAGATCTTTCAAACGAAGGGAACCCCTTTGTGGCCACCTATAAGACCTGCTGGTCCTGCCGGGACTGCCGCAAGCTGTTTTTCGACACCACTGGCCTGCCCGAGCCGCTGGGCGACGCGCCGTCCTATTCCTATCCGCCCGGCGAAAGCGGTGAGCAAAGCGAACCGGCGGAGAGCGCCGCGGGAGACGGCGCGTCCGGCGGACAGGCCCCCGGACAATGAACCGGAAACATGAGAGGGAGAATCAACGCCAATGGCACAGCTTTATTTCAAATACGGAGCCATGGGCTCCAGCAAGACCGCGAACGCGCTCATGACCCGCTTCAACTATGAGGAGCGGGGGCAGAAGACCCTGCTGGTCAAGCCCCGGCTGGACACCCGGGACGGCGACCACATCGTCTCCTCCCGCATCGGTCTTACCCACCCCTGCATCTACTTTGACGAGATGCGGAAGATCAACCCCATGGAGCTTCAGCAGAACGCCTGCATCATCGTGGATGAGGCTCAGTTCCTGACCAAGGAGGAGGTGGACTACCTCGTCTCTCTGGTGGATGACTGCGGCATTCCCGTCATCTGCTACGGGCTGCGGGCGGACTTCAAGGGCGACCTGTTCCCCGGCAGCGAGGAGCTGCTGGTCATGGCGGACAAGATCGAGGAGGTCAAGACCATCTGCTGGTGCGGGAAAAAGGCCATCTGCAACGCCCGGTTCGACAAGAACGGCCGCGTCCTCAAGGAGGGCGCGCAGGTGGTGCTGGGGGCCAACGACCAGTATATCGGCCTGTGCCGCCGCCACTGGCGGGAGGGCGATCTCGGCCCGGACTTTCAGGTGAAGCCGGAATGATCTGCCGTCTCTGCCCCCGAAGCTGCGGCGCGGAGCGGACGGAGACGGCTGCGGGCGGCGTCTGCGGCCAGCCCCTGCGCCCCACGGCGGCCAAGGCTATGCTCCACCGGTGGGAGGAACCGTGCCTTGTGGGCGCCCACGGCGCGGGCTGCGTCTTTTTCTCCGGATGCAGCCTGCGGTGCTGCTTCTGCCAGAACCGGGACATCTCCCAGCGGGGCGTAGGAAAGCCGCTGGACGCGGCGCGCCTGCGGGAGATCTATCAGGAGCTGATCGCGCAGGGCGCGGCCTGCATCGACTTGGTCACGCCCACCCATTTCACCCCCGCCGTGCTGGAGTCGCTGGACAAGCCGCTTCCCGTGCCGGTGGTATGGAACTCCAGCGGCTATGAAAAGCCGGAGACGCTGCGGCTGCTGGAGGGAAAGGTGCAGATCTACCTGCCGGATCTGAAATACGCCTTGTCCGCTCCGGCGGAGAAATACTCCGGTGCGGCGGACTATTTCCGCTGGGCCTCCGCCGCCATCCGCGAGATGTTCCGCCAGACGGGGCCTTACCGCATGGAGGGCGGGCAGCTCAAGTCCGGCGTGCTCATCCGGCACCTGCTGCTGCCCGGCGAGCTGGAAAACACCCGCCGGGTCATCGACTGGGCGGCGGAGACGTTTCGACCCGGAGACGTGCTGTTTTCCCTAATGGCCCAGTACACGCCCCAGCCGGGGGCGGAGGGGAACCTCCGCCGCCACGTGACGCGGGCGGAATATGCCGCCGCCGTCCAGTACATGGAAAACTGCGGCGTCACCGACGGCTACACTCAGGAGCGCACCTCCGCGAAGGAGGAATACACCCCGGATTTCGACCTGAGCGGACTGTAACGCGGGCAGCTCCGTTGGAGCGCTCTCCGTCCGCGCGTTTCTCCGCCCATGCCCAAAATACAGCGCGTCCCCCGTTCCGCCGCGGCGGAACGGGGGACGCGTTCGTTTTCTTCGGGCCGTCCGGCTCAGACCATCTTCTCCGGGCGGACCGCCGCGTCGAACGCCGCGCCGTCCATCAGCCCCAGCGACAAAACGGCCTCCCGCAGGGTGGTCCCCTCCCGCAGCGCCTTCTTCGCCGCCTGCGCCGCCCGTTCATAGCCGATCTCCGGCGTCAGGCAGGTCACCAGCATCAGGGAATTATGCAGGTTCCGCTCCATCCGCTCCCGGTCCGCCGTCAGCCCGTCCATGCAGTGGACGCGGAACGAGTCGCACACGTCCGTCAAAAGCCTGGCAGACTGCAGAAAGTCCTGCGCGCACACCGGCAGGAACACGTTGAGCTGGAAATTTCCCTGCGACGCGGCAAAGCCGATGGCCGCGTCGTTGCCCATCACCTGCACCGCAGTCATGGTCACGGCCTCGCACTGGGTGGGATTCACCTTTCCGGGCATGATGGAGCTGCCCGGCTCGTTTTCCGGGATGTGGATCTCCCCCAGTCCGCAGCGGGGGCCGCTGGCGTACCAGCGCACATCGTTGGCGATCTTCATCAGGTTCGCCGCCAGCGCCTTGAGCGCCCCGTGGGCGAATACCAGCGCGTCCTTGCTGGTCAGGGCGTGGAACTTGTTCTCATCCGGAACGAACGCCGTCCCGGTCAGCTCCGTCAGCGCGGCGCACACGGCGGCGTCAAAGCCTCCGGGCGCGTTCAGCCCCGTGCCCACCGCGGTGCCGCCGATGGCCAGCCGCCGCAGCTCCTCCAGCGCGGCGCGCAGCATCCGGCAGGGCGCGTCCACCAGCTCCCGCCAGCCGGAGATCTCCTGCGAAAAGCGCAGGGGCGTGGCGTCCTGAAGATGCGTCCGGCCGATCTTGATGATATCCTCATTCTCCCGTTCCAGCCGGGCCAGCGTCTCGCTCAGCCGCTGCGCCGCGGGCAGAACGCCTCGCTCCACCGCCAGCGCGGCGGCGATGTGCAGCGCGGAGGGAAAGGTGTCGTTGCTGGACTGGGACGCGTTCACCTGATCGTTGGGGTGCAGCGGTACGCCCCGCTCCGCCGCCAGATGGGCAATGACCTCGTTGACGTTCATGTTGGTCTGGGTGCCGGAGCCGGTCTGCCACACGGCCAGCGGGAACTCCCCGTCCCACTCCCCGGCCCGGATCTCCCGGCAGACGGCGGCCACCGTGTCCGCCTGCCGCGCCGTCAGCTTTCCGAACTCCGCGTTGGCCCGGGCGCAGCCCTCCTTCAGAAAGGCGAACGCGGTGATGATCTCCCGGGGCATTTTCTCCGTTCCGATCCTGAAATTTTCAAAGCTGCGCTGCGTCTGCGCGCCCCAGTGGTGCTCCGCCGGGACGGCGATCTCTCCCATGGTGTCCCGTTCGATCCTTGACGGCATAGCCTGTTCCTCCGTTTCTCCCGGGGCCGGCCCCGGCGTGTTTTCAGCACCATTATACCCGCGCCGCCGCCCCCGCGCAAGCGCCAAGATCCCATCGGCCCTTTCTTGACACATCCCGCCGTATGTGATACCGTAAAGTTTTGAGGAAGCCAACCAAATTCAGCGGAATATGGAGGAACGATATGACGACGCAAGAGCTGAAAAATTTCTGCGCGGCCGTCCGGCGGGACATCATCAACATGACCGCCAACGCCGGCAGCGGACATCCCGGCGGCTCGCTTTCCGCCGTGGAGATGATGAGCGCGGCGTTCTGCACGCAGATGCGCATTGATCCCAAGCACCCGGACGACCCGGACCGGGACCGCTTCGTGCTGAGCAAGGGCCACGCCGCCCCGTGCTATTACGGCGTGCTGGCCGAGCTGGGGTTCTTCTCCAAGGACGAGTTCCGGAACTTCCGCCAGCTCCACAGCATCCTGCAGGGCCATCCCGACGCGAAAAAGGTCCCAGGAGTGGACGCCTCCACCGGCTCGCTGGGGCAGGGCGTATCCATCGCCGTGGGCATGGCGCTGGGCGCAAAGCACCTTGGCAAGGACACGAAGGTGTTCGTCATGTGCGGCGACGGCGAGGCGCAGGAGGGCCAGATCTGGGAGGCGTTCATGTCCGCCGCCCACTACAAGCTGGACAACCTTACCGTTCTCTTTGACAACAACGGCCTTCAGATCGACGGCACCAACGATCAGGTCATGAGTCTGGGCGACCTGCCCGCCAAGCTGCGTGCCTTCGGCTTCGACCTCATCGAGCTGCCGGACGGCAACGATATCGAGGCCGTGGTGGAGGCCATGAGCCGCCCCGCCGTCCCCGGCAAGCCCCGCTGCATCCTTGGCCACACCGTCAAGGGCAAGGGCGTCTCGTTTATGGAAAATCAGGTCGGCTGGCACGGCAAGGCCCCCAATGAGGAGCAGCGCGCGCAGGCCCTTGCGGAACTGGAGGGAAAGTAAGATGGCAGAAAAGATCGCAACCCGCGCCGCATACGGCGAAGCGCTGATCGAGCTGGGCGCGCAGAATGACAAGGTCGTGGTCCTGGACGCGGACCTTGCCAACGCCACCCAGACCGGAAAGTTCCAGAAGGTCTATCCCGACCGCCATTTCAACATGGGCATCGCGGAGGCCAACATGGTGGACGTGGCCGCCGGTATGTCCACCATGGGGCTGATCCCGTTCTGCTCCACCTTCGCCATGTTCGGCGCGGGCCGCGCCTATGAGCAGGTGCGCAACTCCATCGCCTATCCCCGCTTCAACGTGAAGCTGTGCATGACCCACGCGGGCGTTTCCGTGGGCGAGGACGGCGGCAGCCATCAGGCCATTGAGGACATCGCCCTTATGCGGGTCATCCCCGGCATGACCGTGGTAGTCCCCGCCGATGCGAAGGAGACGAAAAAGGCTGTGTTCGCGCTGGCGGAGTACAACGGCCCCGCCTATCTGCGGCTGGCCCGTCTGGCCTCCCCCGTCTTTGAGGAGGACTATCCCTTTGAGCTGGGCAAGGCCAACGTCCTGCGGGAGGGCACGGATGCGGTGCTCTTCACCTGCGGCCTGATGGTGGCCGAGTGTCTGGAGGCCGCAAAGCTGCTGGAGGCTCAGGGCGTCCGCGCCGCCGTGGTCAACGTCCACACCATCAAGCCCATTGACGCGGAGTGCGTCACGAAGTACGCCAGGCAGTGCGGCGCGGTGTTCACCGTGGAGGAGCACAGCGTCATCGGCGGCCTTGGCGACGCGGTGGCCGACGTGCTGATGGGCAAGGTGTCCTGCAAGTTCCGCAAGATCGGCGTCAACGACCAGTTCGGCCAGTCCGGCAAGGCCGCGGACGTGCTGCGGGAATACGGGCTGACCGCCGACCAGATCGCGGCCACGGTCCGCGCCGGGCTGTGAGCGTCCGGTTCTGAACCGTTCCGGGTCTTCGCGGCCCGGCATCCATTGCACAAAATACGAAAGCGCCCCGCGCAGCGGCTGCTGCGCGGGGCGTGTTGTTTTGTTTCGTTCCGCCGCTCAGCGGTCGGAGTGGTTCCACGACTTGGGCGCGTCGTAGGGATGGTAGGAAGACGTGAGCACCTTTTC